>CAZVCA010000065.1:4067-7861 GCA_964626045.1 uncultured Halobacteriales archaeon
TAATTACGCTGCTTCGTCGGCGGTCTCGAGCTCCGTGTTCCGCAGGTGGATCGTCCGGCGATAGGCATAGAAGAAGTAGCCGAGGAAGCCACCGGCGCCGACGAAGGCGATGAGGGCATACCGGGTGATCCCCCAGTCGAGGCCAGCCTCGCGGAGCACGATCGTATCTCGGGTTGCGTAGTAGCCGGCGATGACCCCGATGAACCGGAACGGGAGCCACGGTCCCGGGACGAACAGAATCAGCGCGTCGACGATCGCGTACAACGCCGCGACGATGAACCCTCGTTTGTAGAACCGATTATCGAGTTGATCGAGGGACTCGGGAACCTCACTCATATCCGGGGATTGGGCGGCCCGGTAGTAAATTTGTGGTTAGTCCGCCGCGCTGTTCGAGACGTCCACGGAAATCGTGGCCGCCGCGACTTTGAATTCGGGGATTTTTGCGACCGGGTCGACGGCGTCGTTGGTGACGCGGTTCGTTCGGGAGTCCTCGAAGTGCGGGGTCGTCCAGACGACGCCGCGTTTCGTTGCCTCCGTCACGTTGGCCGCGACCTCGATCTCACCGCGGCGGGTCGTGAGCGTGACCGTGTCGCCGTCTTCGATACCGCGTTTCTCGGCGTCCGCGGGGTGGATGTCGATGAAGTTGTGGTCGGTCTGTCGCATCAGGTTCTCCGACCGTCGACTCATCTCGCCGGTGTTGTAGTGTTCTTCGATCCGACCGGTCGTGAGGACCAGGGGATACTCCTCGTCCTCGACTTCGGCCGGCGGCTGATGGCTCACGCCCCGGATCTTCCCGCGCCCGTCCTCGGTCGGGAACGACTCCTTGTGGAGATACTGGGTCCCCTCGTCGTCCTCGGATTCGACCGGCCATTGCATCCCTTGGTCGCCGAGCCGGTCGTAGGTGAGGCCGGCGTAGATCGGCGCGACCTGGCGGAGCTCCTCGAAGACGGCCTCCGGGCCATCGAAATCAAAGCCCTCGCCGAAGAGTCGGGTCCCGATCTCGCTCAGGATGTCGAAGTCGTGGCGGGTGTTCCCCGGCACGTCGACGGCAGGCCGCATGCGCTGGACCCGTCGATCGGTGTTTGTCACCGTGCCGCCGCGTTCGACCCAGGAGGTCGCCGGCAGGACGACGTCGGCGAGTTTCGCGGTTTCGGTCATGAAGATGTCCTGGGTGACCATGAACTCGAGTTCCTGGAGGTTCGCTTCGACCTCGTCGGAATTTGGCTCTGACAGGACCGGGTTCTCGCCCATGACATAGAGGCCCTTGATCTCGTCGCCGGCCGCACTCGTCACTTCCAGGCTCGTCAGACCGTTTTCGGGCGGGGGCTCGAAGCCCCAGACCTCAGCGACCGCCGCCCTGTCCTCGGGGTCCTCGACCTCGCGATAGCCCGGAAGGACGTTAGGGAGTGCTCCCATGTCACTCGTTCCTTGCACGTTGTTCTGGCCGCGAAGCGGGTTGATGCCGGTCCCCGGTTTGCCGAGGTTCCCGGTGACCAGAGCCAGATTGATCAGGTTCTGGACGTTGTCGGTTCCACAGCTCTTCTGGCTCATCCCCATGCCAGTGAAGATGGCGCCGTTGTCAGCTTCGGCAAACGTGCGGGCCGCGTCTTTGATGGCCTCGGCCTCGACGCCCGCGGTCTCGGCGGCTTCCTCGACGTCGAAGTCCGCCAGTGCCGTCTCGAGGGTCTCGAATCCCTTCGTCCGTTCGGCGATGTACTCCTCGTCGTAAAGCTCCTCGTCGAGGATCGTCTTCAGGACGATGTTCAAAAGCGGGATGTCCGTGCCCGGTTTGACCTGCAGGTGGACGTCCGCCGACTCCGTGGTCTTGTTCTCGTGCGGGTCGACCTGAATGACCGTTGTCCCGTCGTTTGCGGCCTGTTTGAAGTACTTCGAGTGTCCGATGACGTGCTGTTCGGCCGGATTGGCCCCCTGGATCCAGTAGACGTCGGCCTCGTCCCGGAGGTCGGCCATGCTGTTCGTCATGGCCCCGGTGCCGAGGCTGTCCCGGAGCGCGGCGACCGTGGAGGCGTGACAGAGCCGGGTGCAGTTGTCGATGTGATTTGACCCGTAGCGACGGGCCAGCTTCTGCATCAGGTAGTTCTCCTCGTTCATCACCTGCGAGGAGGCGAAAAAGCCGGTCGCGTCGCCTCCGTACTCCTCGCGAATCGATTCGAGCCCCTCGACGACCCGGTCCATGGCCTCCTCCCAGGACGCCTCGCGGAACTCGCCGTCTACTTTGATCAGCGGTTCCGTCAGTCGATCCTCGTGGTCGACGTGCTGGACCGCGGCACTCCCCTTGACACACAATGCGCCTTCGTTGACCGGCGCGTCGAACCAGGGTTGGAAGTTCACCGAGCCTGGTTCCTCGCCGGGTTTGAGTTTCAACCCACAGCCAACACCACAATACGGACAGATCGTTTTGACCGTGTCGTCCTCTGAACTCATGTTATATGCCCGGCCACCCGGGTTCTCGTCGAGTACGGGATACACGATTAATAAGTTTCGCCAGCGGGGGACCCTCGCCGGTTTTGGAATGGCTGTTGCTGGGAACGGTTGGACCAAAAAACCGCACTCAGAAATCGTCGGCGTGGCCTAGAAGAGGCCGCTGATCGTGCCGTCGGCGTCGATGTCCATGTCGGCGGCCGCCGGACGGGCGGGCAGGCCGGGCATGGTCATGACGTCACCGGTGAGCGCGACGACGAAGCCGGCACCAGCAGAGGGGTACAGCTCGCGGACGTCGAGGGTCCATCCCTCGGGCGCGCCCTTCTTCGACGGGTCGTCACTGAGCGAGTGGAAGGTCTTGGACATGACCACTGGGACGTCGTCGAGGCCCATCTCTTCGAGTTGCGCGATGTCCTCTTCGGCGCTGCCGACGTAGTTGACGCCATCCGCGCCGTAGATCTTGGTCGCGACGGCCTCCATCTTCTCCTTGAGCGAGGCGTCGAGGTCATAGAGCGGCTGGAATTCGCCGTCGGACTCCTCGATGGATTCGACGACCTTCTCGGCGAGTTCGACGCCACCTTCGCCGCCGTTACCGAACACGTTGGACTCGGCGACGCGCACGTCGTCAACGTCCTCGTAGTGGTCCCGAACCGCGTCGATCTCCGCGTCCGTGTCCGAGGGGAAGCGGTTGATGGCGATGGTGACCGGCAGGCCGAACTGCGTGAGGTTCTCGACGTGCCTGTCGAGGTTCTCGAAGCCAGCCTTGACGGCTTCGACGTCTTCCTCCTGCAGGGCCTCCTGGCCCTCGAACGGCCACATGTCCTTGCCGTGGTACTTCAGGGCGCGGACGGAGCCGACCAGCACGATGGTGCTCGGTTCGACGTCGCCGAGCTGACTCACGACGTCGAGGAACTTCTCCCCACCGAGCGCGGAGCCGAATCCGGCTTCGGTGACGAGGTAGTCGCCCATCTTCTTGCCGACGTAGTCGGCGATGAGCGAGTTCGTCCCGTGGGCGATGTTCGCGAACGGACCGCCGTGGACCAGCGCGGGGGTCCCTTCGATCGTCTGCACGACGTTCGGGCGGAGGGCGTCCCGCAGCAGGATCGCCGAGGCGCCCGCGGCCTCGATATCACCGGCCGTGACGGGGTCACCGTCCTCGTCGTAGGCGACGATGATCTGGCTGATACGTTCTTTGAGGTCTTCCACGTCCTCGGCGAGGCAAAGAATGGCCATCAGTTCCGAGGCGGCCGTCAGGACGTGTTCGTCCATCCGGGTCACGCCAGCGGAATCGCCCGCGCCCACGATGGTCTGGCGCAGGGCGCGGTCGTTGTGGTCGACCGCTCGCGGCCACG
>CAZVCA010000066.1:0-7861 GCA_964626045.1 uncultured Halobacteriales archaeon
ACTATGGGCAGGCGACCGATGCCGACCACGAGCGGGCGAACGACCGGGTGCCCATCAGCGAGTGGTGGGCGTCGATCTACGACGACGTCGAGACGCGACTGGTCGATGTCGACGAAACACTCCGGCGGGCCCGGACGATCACCTACGATTTCGAGGTGCTTCCGTTCTCAGCTACCGACTGCTACCGGTACTGGGGCATCGCCGACACGTATGCCGCTGTCGCGGCTGACCGGGCGACCAGCCTCGCCGATCCCACGTCCCGACCGACGGTGTTCAATCTCCAGCTGTCGTTGCTGATCGCGCTGCTGGAGGAGTACACCGGGTCATGGGCCTCGAATACATATCAGGAGTATATCGAGGTCGCCGGAGAATTGCTTCGGACGCCGGCGATGATGATCCAACTGGCCATGCAGGAGCACGACCGGCAGGTCGAAGACGCTGCCGAACGGGTCCTCGCAGAGGGCCAGCAGACGTTGAGCGACGCCCTCGAGGACATCGTCGAGATCCCGGGCATCGATGTCGACACCGAGGCCGCTCTTTCGGACCGGGAGGCTCAGCGACTCCACAACCAAGTCCAGCAGCAGCTAGACGACATCTGATTTGAGCACCGTATCAAAATCGTCACTTAGTGACACGTTTCGATGACCGTGCTGAATACAGGGCGCGAATCGGCCAGCACCGACTGGTCACGGAGCAGGGTCGTATTCATGTGTCGCTGTCCAGTAGGCACCGAGACGGTTGACCAGGCGGTCAGGAGCTTCCGCAAAGAGCCGCTCACCAAGGGGTCGGCCTTGACGGTGGAATTCGGACCGCTTCGCAGTGAGTATCTTGTTCAGTATCTCTCTGTTTGCTGGGGCGAACAGTTCCTCGTCGTGCATCACCATTTCGAACTCCGCGAGGTCGTTCTCGTAGCCGATGATATCGGACAGCTCTTTGAGTTCTGCGCGCCGGCGCTTCATCGGGCCGACCCACACACACCGGAGGAGCCGGGTGTGGTAGCGGTGGTACTTAATCCGCTTGCGCCACTCGTGAAAGAGCTCGAACTCCGGCTCCTCGTACGCCTCACCCATGCAATTTCGGGCCCGCTTGTAGGACTTGCGCAAGCCGCCAGCCACCGCGTCGTACCCCTCCGTCGCGATCGGAAGATCGGGGACGCGGTCTCGTCCCTCGACCAGATCCGCCCGGACCTGCGCCAGTCGTCGCTCAAGATCTTGTTCAGCAGTCATCGTCTCGCGTCGATCGACCAGTGTCGCCCGAATATCGGCGAGCGTCGAGTCGTCCAAGGCGCCGCGTGCCTCGACCGCAGGCCGGAGGTGGTCGTCGAACGTCTCGATAGCCGCGTGAGCGTCGCGAATATCCGAGATTCGCCGGGCCGCATCCCGGTAGTGAACGTTCTCGCGTTTGTACGTGGGCAAGACCGGACGGACGAGTCGAACGGCTGCTCGGATCTCTTTACACCGCTTGCGAACCTCGTGGACCGTCTCGTGTACATCGTCGCCCTCGTCGATGTGGTCGATCCCTCGTTCGATCTTGCCGTCGATTATTCGCTTGATGCCGTCCGAGACGTGTTCGTCGGGTTGGAGGGTGTATTCCATGGGTGACTTTGGCTACGAACCGTTATCCTCGGCAATTTCCCTGAGAGCTGTCGCGACAGCTTCGACCTCGAGTGTCGACTCGAAGGCTTCGAACCGGTCAAGCGCCTCGTCGGACCAGTTCGACATCCGTTGCTGCCTTTCGATGAACCCCTCAAGATAGACCGCCATCTGGTAGGCATCTTCCGGCATCGGATCGGACGAGGTGCTGCCAGGGATGAGAGGCTCCAGATCGTCTTCGTACTCCGCTATGTCGAACGTCCAGGACCCAGAGCTGTCACGGTACTGGTCGTACCGTCTCGGGAAGTTGGAAGGGTCTGGGCACATGATGTGGACGATAATCTATAGAGCCTATTTAGGCTTATGTAGTCAATATTCAGATATGTCATTTTAACTGCATCGTCATGAGAATAGCTGAATTACCGGCCACCAATGTATGACCTCGTGGCGTGATACACTGCCGGGGGTACGACAGCAAATCGTCAAAGGCGGGAATACGACAACTTGCTTCGGCTAAGAGGGTATCTCGTACTCCGCACGAAGCCGGGTCCGGGCACCGTCACGCGTCTTGAAGTACCGACGGTCACCGTCTCGTGTACGGACCGCCCAATCGTACGTCTCGCTGTCGGGATGATACCACTGCTCAGCGTATCTGTCGAAAACTGATGTAGTCCCGCTGTCCGAGTCCCCTTCTTCATCGCCATCGGAGTCGACGGTGGTGGCTGACAAGTCACGGTCGCCTTCGACACCCCCGTCGGCGATTGGCTCGATGAGAAGCCCCTCTTCGATCAGGTCCATGTCAACCTCCATACCAGGTCCGTACCCACGCTCGAGGGCGGCGTCCGTGGCCGCCAACAGGATTTTCTGGGTGTCCCGCACTGGCTCGTCGTCCGGTGTGACCTGCTCATAGCTCCCGTCGCTTTGCATCATCCACCGGCGGCGGTTGTTTGTGAGTGAGACCTCCAGAACCAATCGGAGTTGGTTGCACAGTCTCGTTGCTTCGACGGGCGTGACGGCCACGACACGGTGGTCGAGGTTGCGGGTCATCCAGTCCGCGGAGCCGATGTACCAGTCGGGGTTGCGGGCGTTCTCGAAATAGGATGGACAACACGCGAACCGATAGTCTCCGACGTCGAGGAAACGGGTCCCTCGCCCAACGGATACGTGCTCCTCACAGCGCACATCACGGAGCTGGATCGAGACCTCCTGACTGCCGTCGAGACGGTCGATGCATACGGGGGTCGCGTGCTCGTCGCCGGGAACGATGGTGAGGTGCTTGAGCGAGGGTGGGCTTCCTCCATCTTGACGGCGGAGATTCAGTGCCACTGGACTGCCACCCGGGTCGCACCGCCGTCGGTCTCCTCGACGCGGACAGTCGGCAGCGACGCGACGAGCCGGGCCGGGACGAGCGCTGCGAGACGGCGACGCAGTGCCGGCAGCCGCTTTCGAGCGAGCACGTAGGCTCCAGCGACGACGGCCAGCCACAGGAGCGCGGCGTCGGCCGTCGGACTGGTCGCGGGCGCCAGCAGCGCGACTGCCGTGAAGCCGATTGCGATCAGGCCGTCCTCCGGCGCGCCGGAATAGCGGACCAGCCGTCGGGGTCGGTGCCACCCGCCGAGCGCGTGGTTGTAGACCGCCCGCTCGGTGGTCGGATCCCACGGTTCCGGCTCGACGCTGCCGGCTAGCACGTCCGACCAGGCGTGCAGGGCCGCGGCGCCGACGGCCGTGGCGATCAGCAGGATCCCCGCGCTCGGGACGAGGGCGAACCAGGCGCCGATGGCGCCAGCTAGGAGGGTGTAACCGACCGGGAAGTGCAGCGACTTCCGGTGTTCGGCGACCACGTCGATGTCCGGCGCCACCCCGCCGAGGAACGCCGCTACGAGCAGCGGCGGGCTGGCGTACTCCGAAAGGGCGGGGGTAGCGAGGGTCGCAAGCGCGAGGCTCACGAGGCCGTGGGTCAGGGCCATTATACCACTATTGAGCGCTATGTTCGTCTCCACAGTAATAATCGGGATGGTCGGGTAACGGTCTCCCGCGGGTGTCGGAGGGCGCGCTGCTCGATCTGGTCGCCTTTGCCGCCACTCAACTACCGCGGTTCAGGCGGCCGACGATATGGTGGCGGACGGCGTAGACGGCAACCGAGGCGACGGTCAGCGCCGCAACCACGGTCGCAAAGTCGACGAGATTGCCGTCGGCCAGTCGGGTGCCCGCGTAGGCCGCCGCGACGAACGTCGGCGTGCGGCCGACGAGGACGAGCGCGAGGAAGGTTCGGAGCCGGATGTCGGTGAGGCCGGCGACGAAACAGAGCACGTCGTCCGGGAACGTCGGGAGCAAGAAGAGCACGAACAGGCCCGGCACCCCGGTACAGTCGACGAAGTCGTCCCAGCGGGCCAGTGCGGCGGGGTCAACGACCCGCTCGACGTAGGGGCGGCCGAACCGCCGGCTTCCGACGAAGACTACGGCGCTGCCCACGACGACGCCGACCATACTGTAGGCGGTCCCCCACAGCGTCCCGAAGAGGTACCCGCCGACGCCGGCCAGCGTCTGGCCGGGGATCGGAGCGAGAATCACCTGGAGGGTCTGGAGGACCACGAACGCCAGCGGAGCGAGCGAACCAAACTGCGCGATCCGAGTCCGGACCACGGCAGGATCGGTCACGCCGGGCGCGAGCAGTCGGAGAGAAGCGGTGGCCGCCAGCAGAAGGCCGACGACAGCCACGGTGCGGACGGCGGCATCCCGGCGGGCAGCGGCCGAGGCGAACACGCGGCCGCCGTCGGTGTGGTCGGACTCACCGGCCGCGATCCCAGTTTCCGCCTCCTCCGTCAGGGCCGTCTCGTTGCCGGCATCAGTCTCGCTGTCGTCGTTCGCCGCCATCGTTACAGCAGCGACGGCGCGTTGTACCGCGCGGTATCGACGAGTTTCGTCACATACTGCCACGTCGAGGTGCGGCGGCCGATCGCTGCGGTCCGGCCGTCGCGCATCGCCGCGAGGATGGTCGCCGGATTCGGCGGCTGTCTGGGCGCAAGCGTCACCGCCGTCGCCGCGAGCCCGAGACCGCTGGCGCGGTGCGCGTCGCTGCCGCCGAACGCCGGGTAGCCCCGCTCGCGGGCGAAGCGCTCGGCCTGGTCGTTGCGCAGACCGACCACCGTGTGGGCATTGTACACCTCGACGCCGTCGACGCCCTCGATGGCGGCGGCGCTCGCGCCGTGTCGCGAGCGCTGGAACGGGTGAGGAACGACCGCCAGCCCGCCCACATCGCGGATCCGCCGGGCCGTCGCCGACAGCGGTTCGTCCGGTTTCGGTGCCTCGTCGACGCCGATAGCGAGCAAGTGACCGTCGGCCGTCGACACCTCACAGCCGACGAGGACCGTCACGCCGTAGTCGACCGCGAGGTCGGCGGCGACGTGCGCTCCGTGGACCATATCGTGGTCGGTGACGACGACGGCGTCCAGCCCGACCGCGTCGGCGCGGGCGAGCAGCCGCTCGGGGAGCAGCTGGCTATCGTAGGAGGCGACGGTATGACAGTGGATGTCGACGCGGACCGTCCGACCTTCGGCCTCGCTCACAAGTATCCCCACTCGAGGGCTAGCGCCAGCGCGGCGGCGGCAACCGCCCCGAGGCCTGCCAGCGCGTGGCTCACGTCCGTCTTGTAGGCTTTGTAGTCCGAGATCATCAGCGGGCAGGCGGCGGCGACCAGCAGGCCGGCGAGCCAGCCGTTCCACGGTCCGACTAGAACGACGAGGAAGTAGTTGGCGACGACGACGAGGTTCGTGTGGACGACGGTCGTCCCGTGGTAGTAACTAATCTCACCGTCGGCACCGAATCCATCGTCGCTGTGGCGGATGAGTCGGAGTCCGCCGAACGAAAGGATGAGAAAGCCGACGACGAGACTGGTGAAGTCGTTGGGCGCGACCGCGACGTGGTACAGCAACGCGCCCGGGACGAGGTACGCGAAGATGTCGATGAAGGAGTCGACCTGGCGGCCGAACGGCGAGGAGACACCCGCTCGACGGGCGTACCAGCCGTCAAGCTTGTCCAGCAGGAACGCGCCGAACATCACCAGCAGCGCCCAGTTCGGCTCGCCGCGCAGGAACAGCAGCGCGCTCCCCCAGCCGACGAAAAGCGCCGCCAAGCTGATGTAGTCCGCGCCGGTGAGCTGTGCCACGACGCTGGTCCGATCGCCGCGCTCGGCCACGATCCGATCCGTGGCCTCGACTCGTTTTCGTACGCCCTTGATCGCCTCGCGCAGTTCCCCGTTCATATAGTGCGTGTAGAGGGCGTTCCCACCACAGTATGAATCTACTCCGAGAATTATTTACTTACGAGACATCTATATATCTACTGTTGGCTCAGTTCCCGTTTCCTAACGCTATAGTGGGTGAGCGGCCCGACCCGTGCATAAAAGTGGCGCCGACGGACGCCGAACCCCTGGGACTCGAACAGCGCACGTGAGGGGATGTTGTCCCGTGCGACCAGCGCCGTCGCGCGTTCCGCGCCATCGTCGCTGGCGTCAGCCAGCGCCCAGTCCAGCAGCGCGCCGGCGACCCCTCGTTCCCGTTGGTCGGGCGCGACGAACACCCGGCGGACGTACGCACCGTCGAACGACAGCGTCCGCTCCAGCGGGTGGATTGGCAGCGTCGCATCCACCGAGCAGAACAGGTACCCCAGCGGCGTCCCGTCGGCGAACGCACCCACGACGGTCTCGCCGTCGACGAGTTCGTCCGTCGGCGCGGCAAGCGCACGCACTGCAGCCGGGCCACAACCCTTAACGCGGAACGCGTCCGGGTCGGGTGCGTCGTCGACGGGAAGCGACCGCCCATACTCCGACATCACCGTCGCGGTGACGCCGGCCGCCTGGAGTCGATCGTAGACGGCGCGCCCGTAAGGGTTGCGAACAAGCCGGTGCAACTGCATCTGCCCCACCATTCTCCGGTCTCGAAAATAAGCGCTCCGTCGTCAAACAGCAACTCAGAGCGTGGCCTCCTCGCGAACTCACACCGTTTGCCTCAACCACTGTTCGCGGTCGGTGGCTTGAGGACATCACGGAATGAGACGCACGCACTCATGGCGAATGCGCAGCCTAGGGACTGAACCCACTGGACTCGGCCTCGTTGAATCCCTCAAACGGTGGTAGGTTTCAACCGCCGTGCTGCATACAGGACGCAAGTCTTCTACAGCGTTCCACTCAGTCCAGATACCCTAATTCACGGAGCGATTCAAGCGTTTTTCATCTATATCGGCTCTTTCAATTGCTTTTTGCCCCTACATATTGTTCTTTCATCATACCGCACTATCGATCCCACGGAACGAGTCGAGGTCGAGCAGATGTCCGTCGCCGGAGACAACGTAGTCGACGCCACCGGCGACGGCCGCTTCGAGGAATTTGTCGTCGTCGGGGTCCGCCTCGACTGCCGTAATGTCTTCTTGGGGATCGACAAACTCTGAATAGTATCGGACCAGTTCGGCTTCTTGTTGTACCTCGTGTTCGCTCATCTGAAAGCGCTCCGGATACTTGAGCAGCGTTTCACGGAACTCGGTGAGCGTTTCCACCGAAACGACGATCTGGTACTCGCGTTCGAACCCCTTGACCAGCAGTTTGTGTGGCACGCCCGTTGCGATAGGCCCGAGATGAGAACGTTCGTATCCAACACCGCCCTCATTCGTCGCTGCCTCGCGCCTCGTGGACGAGTCGAGTGACCTCATCAAGAGACATGTCGCTCGCGTCTGCTCGATTCTCGACACGCCGTTGAAACTCTTCGATCGACGGGAGGTCGACTTTCTTCAACACGAGACCGTACTCCGTCGGGACAACCATGAGCTTCGTTCCCTGTTCGAGTCCGAATTGATCTCTGAGTTTACTCGGGATTGTGATCTGTCCCTTCGAGGTTACCGTGGTTACTTCAGGTTGGTCGGAAGCCATCGTTTGTAAGAATTCCTTACTCAAGACGTTGAATCTACCGGTCAATTCGCAAGCGCATTCTATCGGCTGATTCACGGTATTCTACTCAGAATTAATAGAGTCGAGTCGCTGTATCCAATCTCTGTATTCAGCATACTCATCTTGTCGGAGACTGAGTGATTCAGCCTGAGATCTGTAGATGTCCCAGGGCGTGACGTGCACCGATTTCTCGCGTCCAATCGAGCGGTGGAGGCACCGAGGATAGCGGTCAGTGCGCTTCGACTCGGCCTCTCCAGAACGACCATGTCATCCACGACTCCCGACGACGCGGACAGCCAGCCCGACGAACAGGCCGTCTTGAGCCACCTCG
>CAZVCA010000067.1:0-7746 GCA_964626045.1 uncultured Halobacteriales archaeon
CGGCCTCCGTCAACTAGTCTCCGAAGTTGGTCGTATGCGGTGTACGGGCGATCGTAGACGATTCCCATATTGGCCCAAGATCCTCATAGACAGGAAGTCCCATCATTAAGAAGTGAATTACGTTCGTGACGAGCGAAGAGAGCAGCGACGGGGGCACTAGGTCTTCACTGAAACTCTTTTTCGGGTAGAGGATCCTCTAGGTGGGCAGTCCATTCAGCCTGTACTTGTTCCAGTAGTGTTCGTATTGTTCGATTGGACGGATGTACCAGATTCACGTTTTTAGTCCATTATTCCTAATCATCATACCGACTTTATTAAATTATCTGGAGTAGTTTTATTCAGTTCGAGTAGTTTGTTCCTGGTCAAATGACGTTTGAGGATGGCACATCTGTTGAGACCGTTGAGACGCTGTTCGGTCGACGTAACGTGATGGGGCAACTAGTGAAGCGTCCGATGGATAAACCGGGGCTGATTGATGCGACCGGGACCTCTCGGTCGACGATCACTCGTGCACTGAGAGATCTTCAGACTGTTGGGCTTGTGGAGCAGGCCAACGGTGAGTATGTCTCGACACCGTATGGTGAATTCTTGTACAGCCAGTTCGTCAGGTTTGCTGATGTCGTGGAACTTGGTGATGAGATCCAGACATTACTACCTCACCTGCCACTAGAGTACTTAACATTCGATCTGGCTCACTTGGCCGATGCTGAGATCACGTTCGCGAGCCGGGTTGAACCAGCTGCCCCTCTTGAACGAGTGGCTGAGCTGAAACAGCAGACATCGAAGGCACGGACAATCGCTACCGGCAACAATCCGGGCGGATTAGAATCTCATTATAATGCTGTTAACGATCATGGGCAGCGCTTCAAGACAGTCTGTCCGTCTGCCTTGATTGATATCATCGCTTCAGACCCGGAGCATCGAGGGATGTTACTTGAGCTGTTGGAGAATGACCGTGCCGACCTGTTCCTCTTTGATGGGGCGATGCCGATACCGTTCGGTATCCTTGATGACATCGTGTTCTTCGGGGTGGAAAACGGACAAGGGTCACCATTGGCATTGATTGAAACGACGGATCGCCACGTCCGTCAGTGGGCAGAGATTCAGTTCAGAACCATCCTTGACGATGCAACCCAATTGACCCGGGAAAGGTTCGAACAGGACTGGCTCCAGCAGGAACAGTAGCAAAATTTATACGGTAGTTGTCGGCTTGTGAACGGTTCAACCGCTCGATGGCATATTAACGGTCTTGTTATGACCTACTATGTAAATGACCGGTCGTAGCAACGCCCTAACCGATGGACAGCCTCGTGGTCGTTCGATTCACCGTAGAACGTTCATTTATCGAACCGTAGCCGGCGGTATCGCCGGACTTGCCGGTTGCACCGGTGATCCCTCTGATCCCGAGGACACCACCGATAATAGTGATTCGCCTGGTACGGAGGAAAGCACTGACACTGCCTCCGAGACTCAAAACGGAGAAGAGGAGTCATCACCGGATTCCACCGAGACACCTTCTGAGACTGGTGGCGATGACACTGAAACAACCGAGTATGAGCCACGCGAGGGCTGTACAGTCGTTACCTCGACCGATATCGGGCTTGATGAAACTGTGACGGTGTACCCGATCAACGGTGACCCTGAGATAGAGGGGATACGGTTCACCTACCAAGGTATCGATGTCGAGCGGGATGGAGAGATCCGTATCGAGTACCTCAACGGATTCACAGCCGATCTCTACATCGAGGAAGGCGAGCGGATGGATATCGACTCCGTCACCGGTATCGAGCTGACCGAGCTTGGGGAGGACCAGATCCAGGTACAGTTCCTCAGGATACCGGAGGAGTATGACTCTCGGAGCGAGTGGGAGCCTGCCGAGGTGGAACGATGCTGAAAGATGCCCTCGCGTATCCACGGACCGGCGATCGGTGGCTCCGCCGGATCGGTATCGGCGGCCTCGTGATCATCACGAGCTTCCTCCTCGTCCCCGTGTTCATCTTTTTCGGGTACGTCGTCCGTGTCCTCCGGTCTGTCGCAGCGGGCCGAGAAACACCCCCGGACTTCGACGGGATTGGCTCCCTCATCGTGGACGGGATCAAATTCTACGGGATAACGCTCGCCTATGGTCTCCCCGTCATCTTGATCCCGATCTTTGCTGCGGCCTTTGGCCAGGCACTCGGCCTCGGTACATCTGTCGCGGGATCCGATCCTGGAGCCGGACCGGTGGCAACGTCCATTGTCGGACTGTTGCTGGTAGGCAGTATCGTGGTCGGTGTGGTTGCCGTCTACTCGGTACCGGCTGCAGTCGCTCATTTCGCCTACACAGGATCGTTGAAAGCGGCCTTCGATGTCAGAACCGTTGTCGGCACGGTCAGTCTCTCGGGGACGTACCTCAAGGCATATCTCCTTACCGCTGTCATCGGTATCGCGTTGTTCCCTGTTGTCGCGGCCCTCAGCGTGGTTCTCGTCGGTATCTTCATCGCCGTCTACCAGGCCCTGGTCGCAGGATATCTCATCGGGAACGGGTACGCAGTCAGTCGAAACCTGCCACAGGACGGCCACACAGATGTCACAGGAACGACCCAGGAGGGAACCAGGCAACCGACCCGAGATACGGGGGGACAACATGAAGCCACCACGGAGCCCACGACCTCAACCACCGGAGCGAGGGCTACCCAGTCAAGTAGCGGTGCCTGTCCGGAGTGTGGTCGGTCAGTCGGTGCTGCTGCCTCATTTTGTCCGGACTGCGGGACAGAAATCACCCATACCGGTGAGGATACGACCGGTGGACCACAGCCACCGACCGATACCGCCGATACGTCCGGTCACCGAACTCCTGACGGACATAACGTCGCCGCTCAACGTAAGGAGGCGACGTCCAGTCCACAGCCCGTGACCCAGACAAGCCACGGAACAGATCCACAGACAGAGCACGACCCAGACGATGAGGGATCGGATTCTGCTCCCGACAGCGGTGACCCGGACGATACCGATGCAGCATCATCGTCCCCGGCACAGGTATCACAGGACCAACTCTACACTGACGAGACTGGGACACGATACGTCGAGACCTCAATCGGGCCGGATAAGCCGCTCCACGTCGACAGTGACGGCCATCATTTCTATCAACGCGGTCAGGCAATGCGAGCGGTGTCCGGTGGTTTCGCCATCATCTGTGCCGGGTTCGCCCTGTTCGCGTTCTTCATGCTTCCCGGTATGGCTGGGGGACCGAATGCTCCCCGTGGTCGATTCCTCGTTGCCCTTATCGAGACCATCCCCTTCGGCAACGTGATCGTCGGCCTTCTCGCCATCTGGATCGGGTATCGTCTTGCCTACATCGCGTACACCGGCCGGGAATACATCGCAGTTGAGGAAACAGACCAACGAGGTGAAGAAACATAGATGTACTGTCACAACTGCGGCACAGAAACGACAGACCACCAGACTCACTGTACGGCCTGTGGAGCGGAACTCGTCTACCAACCGTCAACCACCGATACCGAACGAGACAATACCGCCACACCGCAGGGATCCACTCACTCACGTTGCTCAGACGACAGCAGGGACTCTGGACGAAGAGCCGACGATCTGGATCACTCGATACCGTCCGAGAACCGATCACCAAAACAGGAACAGGACGTCTCGGAGACAACACAACCAGCATCAATTACACCCTCTCAAGAGGCCGATGGATCGGATCAAGCCCGTGAATTAGCCAGCAACGCATTGTTCGGCTACAGCTTCATTGTCCTGTTCCGACTGACCGGTATCAGCGGTATTCTGTTTCAGCCCCATGCTGAGAACCCGTTTTTCGCTACCGCCCTGCACGATATCGGCGTTTTTGTCTTCTATGATGGATTCTTCCTCGCAGTCATCGCCTTCATCACAAGTGCCTACCTCACAGCGAGGCCCTACCTTGACATAGGCCTCCCTACCAACACACGTAGCTGGGTGGATACGACTGCAACGGTTGGGCTCTCCGGATCATCCCTGTTGTACGTTCTTGGGATCATAGCATCCGTTGCAGGCTGATTACCAATGTCACACATCCCGCCGTATGCCGGGTCATCAGGGAGGATGTCCGCCGCAGCCCACCCAGAGTAGAGTCATCGTGTTTTTAGTGCCAGTTCCTGGAATTCGCATGCTAAACCGAATGCAGCAGCGAGGATCGCGACCACTATAGCAAGGTTGTATCGAGAGTCACGGCCCACCATGCTATCATTCTCTCTTGGTACCTCGCAGGATAAGAGTCTCCGTGTCACCAAGGACCCGAACGTTCGGACCGCCTCAGTCTACGAGGTATCTCCTATCTGTAGGCAATCCCTCATTCTACTGAGTGAGCTGCTAATCCCTTCAGATATGTATCAATTTGATCGACGACGTCGTCGAACGGGATCGGGTTGGTAACTAATCGATCGAGTGCTTGGTCCCAGTATGCCTGGACCGCATCAATGTCGTCTTCAGGGATTCCGTTTACAAGATCGAGGTCGACGTCGTGTGCCTGTGCTTTGTCGTGGAGGGCGGTGGCGATGGTGGCGTCCTCGAAGGTTTCCTGTTGGAGGAGGCGGTAGATGTCGTAGTAATCTCGTGCGCGTGCCCGCTGGTAGATACTTCGCAGTTTCTCCACGAAGATCTCCTCCACGCTGTACGCGGGTACGGTGAACGTGGGGATGTCCTCGTAGCTGTGCTCATAGGTCTGGGTGGGGAAGGCCAGTGCTTCGTTGAATGTGATGTCGAGGTCGGTCGTGTTCCGCTGACCCAGGACTGCGTCGTACTGGACCTTGATCTGGACGTACTCGACGGGGTCGCCGGCGTCATGCACACTGGTAAGATCGAAGGTGATACCCGATGCAGGTTCGATGTCGGTCAACGCGTCACCGATGTCGTCTGCCACGTCAGGCAGGGGCTCTGTTGCTGTGAAGTCGAGGTCTTCGGAGAACCGCCACATATCGGGGAAGTACAGCTTGCTGAGTGCTGTCCCGCCTTTGAACACCAAGGCATCATCGAACGGTCCGGTGTAGATGGCGTACAAGATCCAGGAGTTGACGTAGTTTTTCTCGGCCAACCCTGCGGTCACACCGTCCTGCCGTGCCAACGTCCGCACCCGCGCATCCGTGATCATCCACCTACATACCTCCACTGACCGCTTTGCGGATCGTGTCCTCGGTGACGCTCAGGACGAGTCGGTACTCGCTCGAATGAGTCCCCTCGTCACCCTGGGTCGGATCAAGCTTCGAGTACCCGGTGGTGAACGCCTCTACCAGTTTGTCCCTCCCTTCGAGGTCGATATCGAGGACGTCGGTGAGATAGACGATGCGTTTGATGGCAGCACCGTTCCCCAGGTCCAGCAGCTGCTCGACCAGTGTCCCCTCATCAAGGTCAGTGGCATTGGCCAGCCCTTTCGCCAGCTCGAGGATTCCACCACAGTACTCGGGATGATCCGCACAGTCGACCAGGGTCTTTTCGACGGTGGCGATGTTCACCGTCTGGGCGTCGATGGCCACCGGCTTGAACCCGAAAAACTTCGCCTCTGTCACCGTCACGAAGGTGTAGGTCACCCCGTGGATCTCACGGTTCGGGGCCTGGTCCGTTGTCGCGGCAAAGACCGTGGTCGGGACCTGCTCGGTCAAGCCGTGGTAGTTGAGCGCGCTCCAGTATGAGATATACATCGGCTCGGCAAGGTGGGATGCGATCACGAACTCGTGTTCCGTGTACTCCCCCGTCTCGCCAGCGGCTAAGGGAACGATGAGGTACGTCCCGCTTGTCAACCGGTCCAACCACTTCTTGTGCACCAGGTTGTTCGCGATTTTTTTCGCCTCGTTGTACGAGACCTCGACCACGTCCTGGATGTCCTCGATGGTGATGATGGTCCGGTTCTGACTCGCTAACCGTGTCAGAGCAAGGGCTTCCCGCTTCGAGAGTCCCTGTTTTATACTTTCTATCGAATTCGTCCCCATAACCGACACCAAATCAATACAAAGTATAACGGCGAGGGGAGATAAAAAGGTTACCGACAACCCCCCGACCCAACTCCACACCGAGCCGGAACGTTCCAACACTCACCCTACGCGTCGCCGTACGTGACGGTCTGCCCGCAGTGGATGTAGGTCCGTTCCTGGTCCGTCGGCTCCAGATCGGGGTGGTCTGTAGCTGCCTCAAACATGATGGAGAGTCCTGCCCCGACGTACGGGATCGCGTGATCGTGGACATGGAAGTGGAGGTGGGGCTCACTGGAGTTCCCGGAGTGGCCGCACCGCCCGATCTCCTGCCCCTGCTCGACCTCTTCGCCTGGTTCGTTTGGATCCGGAGTGGTCGGTTGGTTGGGGTGTGACCGCGGCGATGAGTTCGTCCTTGCTCGGTGTTTCGAGGTTTTCGAGCCAGCGGAGTGTGTCCTGTTTCCGGACACAGCCGCTGCTTGTTGTCGGTAGGTCGTCTATCTGTGTGGTGTCTGTCATTGCTGAGGGTGTCACCTCAAAAAGGGGTGCAGGCGGGTGCTACCCTTCCTGCACCTGTGCGAAGGTTGCGAGGTGTGCTTGGCGGCTCCTAAGTTTGGTGGGTGCGTCGATCCGGTCCAGCCATGTGAGCGTGGTGACGATGTTGTGCTCTGAGCGTTGTCCGAGCTGATCATCTGTGACTGCCTCGCGGAAGGTGTCGTCGTCGCTGTACATGTGGTAGTGTTTGTAGAAGAGGAAGTGGCACTCAATGCAGTCGCGGAGCAGGTAGAGGTACAGGTGCTCGTCTGCGGTTTCCTCTCGCCTGTCTTTCCATGTTTGGGGGCGGACACACTCTGCTCCGGTTCGTTCATCCAAGAACTCGTGGCGGCGGAGACGAGATTCGGCTTCGCTGTTGAGCCGGCGGAGTGGATCCAGGACCTCGCGGGTCCACGGTGTGTCCTTCCGTGCGTAGGAGTCGGGACTGTCGAGGGTCTGGGCGTGGTCCTCGATACGGCGGGCCACCGTGCTGATTCGCTTCGACAGGGGCCGGGTCTCGTCACTGCTCGTCATCGGTGTCACCTATGGAGGCATTGACGAGGTTTTCGAGGAGCCACTGGTCGACGATAGTCTTGTACTGGTCTGGTTTGAGTTCGGTGACGTCGTCGACGGGGACGTGGTCGTTGATGACTTCTTCTGCTCCACATCGTGCCCGGACTCCGATGTCGATGGCGTTGCTGCCCCTGAATCCGGGGGTGGCATAGACGATGATGTCAAGGGTGTCGTGCCGCCACATGATGCAGTTGGTGTGGGCGGTCAGGCCGAGACACTCGAAGCCATAGTAGGTGGTTCCTTTCGCTTCCTTACTGATCTCGTTGAGCTGGTCCGTGGTGATGCCCTCGGCTTTGGTTTCGATGTGGTCGATGGCCTCGTCCTGGGTGTCGAAGCTGTTCCCACAGGTACAGCGGTAGTTGGCTTGGTCGGGGTCTGGTGTCGCTTCCTCGTCGTGTTTCGTGATGTCGCCGTCACTGGTTGCTGTGTACGTCGTGGTGGCTGTGACGGGTGTTTCTTCGATAATCTCGTGGCCGTACGTGGAGGAATCAGCTGGTCCCGGTCTACTGCTCACTGCTTCCACCTCGTCGACGGGCAATTTCGTCCTCTATCCGCTGTGCTTCTGCCCGCATATCACGGGCACCGTACATGTGGCCCCGTTCTAGGTCTTGCAGCGCCAGTCCATAGACTTCCTGGCGTTTCTCTTTCAGTTCCTGCAGCGTCATCCGGCTGTAGGGCTGAGACATTACTCTCGCACCTCCCG
>CAZVCA010000068.1:0-7512 GCA_964626045.1 uncultured Halobacteriales archaeon
CCGACACCGGGCCCGCGTCGCCGCCCGACCACAGAAAGTATTTACCCGCAACACCGGTACCGCGTGTACTCACATGCATACACGCCCCGTCCTCGTCGCGGCGCTGGTGGCGGCCTGTCTCGCGGTCGCCGTCGCCGCGCCCGCCGCGGGACAGGCCGGGCCGGCGGTCGGCTTCGGCGATACCACGAGCGAGGTGGCCCAGGGCGATGTCGCGACGATCGAGGTCCAGCTGCGGAACACCGACGCCGCCACGCTCCGGGTCCGCGCGGCAGACCAGACGTACCGCGCCACGCTCCGCGTGCGCGACCGCGACGGCGACGGGACCGTCCGCGTCCGGTTCGACACGTTCCGCGCGGCCGGCGACGAGCCCGAGACCGCCTTCACGGCCGCCGGCCCCGACGACGAGGCCGACCTGCTCGCCGACTCGCGGGACGGCTCCGGGCGCGTGCTCGGAGACGGCCGTTACAACCTGATCGTCTCGACGTCCGAGACGAGCGTCGCGTCCCGGTTGTCGGTCGTCGAGCCGGGGCCACACAACGGCACCGAGACCGCCGTCGTCGCCCCGGACACGCCCCTTCCGACCGCGGACGGGTCCGCGACGAACGCCTCCGACGCCGACCCCGCGGCGAACGACTCCGACACCGGCTCGACGACCGCCGCGGCCGGCGACCGGTTCCGAACCCGCTTTGCGGTCCGCGGGCTCGGCGGCATCGCCGCCGGAGACGCCCCGGGGCGGAACCTCGTGTTCCCGACGGACAGCGCGCCGGGGGCACGGACGACTCACGCGGTGTCGACCTCGCCGGACGAGTCGGTCGCCGTGCGGGCGGTCACGGTCGAGTACGGCACCGACGGGAGCGTCCCGCCACGCGGCGTCCACCGGATTTCGCGGAGCGACATCGAGACGCTCGGCGTCGACGCGACCGGCGACGGCTACGTCGACCGCTCCGCGCGGATCGCGGTCCAGAACATCCGGACGAGCACCGACGGCCGGCTGACGATAACGTTCGACCGGCCGATCGAGGTCGGAGCCACCGACGGCTTTCTCGTGTCGTACGCCGCACAAAACCCGGACACGACCGACACACAGGGCGTGACGGTCACGCTCGACGGCGACGAGACGACCCACCGCGACCGCGGCGCGGTCCGTTACGGCCCCGCCGGTCAGGGGACGCTCGGGCACGGGGTCGACCTCCGCGTCGCGTCGGCCGACCGCGACGGCGGGCCGACGGACCCGCTCGCGGCGCTGGAGACGGCGTACGACCCGGCGGCGGGCGCTCTCGTCGCCGACGCAGACACCGGCGCGCTCGGCCGCGGCGACCACGCGGTCACGCTGTCCGTCGGCGACGCGGCCCCCGAACCGCTTCCGCGGGCCGAACTGACCGAGCGCGTCGCGGTGGTCGCGCCGACCGCGACGGTCACCGACCTCTCGACCGCCGGCACCTCGCGGCTCTCCGTGACGGCCGAGACGAACCTCGCTCCGGAGAACTCGCTCGTGATCCAGGTCCGGGCAGAAGAGTCCGGCGGCGGGATCAGCCAGGTGCTGAACTGCGTGACGACGGTCGGGTCCGACGGCGCGACCGGCTGCGAGTTCGACCTCGAACGCTCGACGGCGAACTTCGACATCGAGGTGTCGGTCAGGCGCGGCGACGAGGTCATCGCCGGACCGGTCCGGTACGACTGACGCCGCGAGACCGCTCGCCAACGAGTCCACACTTCGTCTGACGCAGATTAATACGTGTCCGGGTCGAGAGTGCAATCATCAGATGAACGCCACACACACGCCCGCTGACAGTACCTCCGGACGGTCTCTGCAGCCGTCTCGCGTCGGCCGAGGTGCCCGCCGATGAAACTCGCCACGATCGGCGTCGGAAACGCGGGCAGCAAGCTCATCGACCAGATGATCAAGTTCGAACAGTCGACCGGCCGGGACCTCTGTCGCCACGCGCTGGTGATAAACACCGCTCGCACGGACCTCGCGAAGCCGGAGTACGTCTCCGAGGACCGCCGCGTCCTCATCGGCGACACCCACCAGAAGGCCCGCGGCCACGGGGTCGGCGGCGACGCCGAGGTCGGCGCGGAGGTGGCCAAGACGGACATCGACGAGGTCCGTCGCGTCTTCGACGACGTCGAGATCCACGAGGTCGACGCCGTCCTCGTTGCGGCCGGCCTCGGCGGCGGAACCGGGAGCGGCGCGGCCCCCGTGGTGATAGACGAGCTACAGAAGATGTACGACGAGCCGGTCTACGGGCTCGGCGTCCTGCCGGGGAAATACGAGGGCGGACGACCCGCGCTCAACGCCGCGCGGTCGCTCCAGTCGTTCGTCACGAAGGTGGACAACTTCATCGCCTTCGACAACGACGCGTGGCGCTCCCGCGGCCAGACGATAGAACAGGGGTACGCGGAGATGAACGAGGAGCTCGCGACTCGGATCGTCACGCTGCTCGCCGCCGGCGAGGTCGACGAGTCCGAGGTCGGCGAGAACGCGATGGACTCGAGCGACATCATGCGCACGCTCGACGTCGGCGGCGTGTCGTCGATCGGGTACGCGTCGACGGAGCTCGACGACACGAAACAGGGGCTGTTAGCGAAGTTCAACGACGACGACGAGCCGGCGTCGGAGTCGACGGACGCCGCCAAGATCAAGGGGCTCGTGCGCCGCGCCGTCAACTCCCGGCTGACGGTCCCCTGTGAGGTGTCGAGCGCGGACCGCGCGCTGATCGTGTTCGCCGGTCCGCCCGACGTCATCTCGCGGAAGGGCGTCGAGTCCGCCCGCGAGTGGCTGGAAAACGAGTCGGACACGGTCGACGTGCTCGCCGGCGACGACCCCCGGCCGACCGCAGACAGACTCGCCGCCGTCGTCCTGCTCTCGAACGTCACGGAGACGCCCCGCATCGACGAGATCCAAGACCAGGCCGTCGACGCGCAAAACAAGATCCGCGAACAGGACGCGGTCCGCGAGGAGGAGATCCGCTCGCTCATCACCGACGACGACAACGATCTCGACCCGATCGTCTGACGACACCAATGAAACTCGCGCTCGTCGGCGTCGGTGCCGCCGGAACTCGGATCGTCGACCGGATCGTCCAAGCCGAGCGGACGACCGGACGCGTGGTCACCGGCGGGAACGTCCTCGTGTACGACACCGCCGGCGACGCGTTCACCGAGGCGACCGCGATCCCGTCCGACCGGCGCGTCCTCCTCGGCGACGCCCACCCGGCCGTCGTTCGTCCCGACGACGCCGGACAGGACAAAGAGACCGACGCCGCGGCCGACTCCGCGACCCGCTTCGGCGTCGGCGGCGACCCCGACGCCGGGGCGACGGTCGCGCAGGCGGACCTGCCGGAGATCCGGCGCGCGCTCGACTCGGTCGACGAGACGGCGGCCGCGGCGACGATGGTCGTCGTCGGGCTCGGCGGCGGGACCGGAAGCGGCGTCGGGAGCGTGGTCCTCGACGAGCTCCGGTCGGCACACGAGTCGCCGGTGTACGCACTCGGCGTGTTGCCCGCGGCGACTGAGCCCGACGAGCGCGCGCTCACCGCCGCCCGCGGCGTGCGGACGATCGTTCCGCTTGCCGACGCCGTCTTCCCCGTCGACAACGAGGCCTGGCGGCGCAGCGACCGCGTCTCGGACGACTACGCGCGGATCAACGACCGCGTCGCGACCCGAATGCTGGCGCTTTTCGGAGCCGGGGAGGGGTCCACCGGAGCCGAGATGCGTGTCGACCCCGCCGACGTCCAGCGGACGCTCGCCGTCGGCGGGCTCGCCGCGGTCGGCCGGCAGACGATGACGGTCGACGCGGCCGGCGGCGGCTGGCTGGCGCGGCTGTGGCGGTTGCTCGGCGTCGGGACCGAGCCGTCGGCCGTCGACGCCGGGAAGGTCAAGACGCTCGTGCGGCGCGCGCTCAACTCCGAGCTGACGGTTCCGTGCTCGGTCGCGAGCGCGGACCGGGTGCTGCTTCTCCTCTCCGGACCGCCGTCGACGATCTCACGGAAGGGGTTCGAGACCGGACGCTACCTCCTCGAAGAGGAGACGGGGACCGTCGAGGTGCTCGCCGGCGACGAGTCGCGCCCCGGGGCGACGGCGGTCACGGCGACGGTGGTGCTCGCGAACGTGACCGACGTGCCGCCGGTCGAGCGGCTGCAGGCGCGGGCGATCGACCGGCTCGAAGCGACGACCGACGAGCCGGACTCGGGGACGCGGGCCGCGTCGACCGGCGGCGAGTCGGCCGGAGGCGAGTCGACAGCCGAGTTCGAGTTCTCCGCCGGCGCGGAAGACGCCTGACCCGTTTTCGACGACGGGGCGTTCGGTCGCCCGGCCTCGACACGGGCTCGTACGCGGTCCGCGGAACGAAGCGATTAAATCCCGACCGCGGGTACACGTGGTAACTCGCTGTCGCGGACACAGCGGGCGCTCGCCGCCGAGCCGGACGCTCGGGACGAGACGACATGTGGCCCCAGCGGCTGAATCGCAACCGTCCGCACACACACAATGGCACGAAGCTTCTACTCGCACATCAAGGAGGCGTGGCGGTCCCCCGACGAGGGGAAACTCGCGGAACTCCAGTGGCGGCGCAAACAGGACTGGCGCAAACAGGGCGCGATCGAACGGATCGACCGTCCGACCCGCCTCGACAAGGCCCGCGAGCTGGGCTACAAGGCGAAACAGGGCGTTATCGTCGCCCGCGTGAGCGTCCGAAAGGGCGGCTCGCGAAAGCAGCGACACAAGGCCGGCCGACGCTCGAAGCGTCAGGGCGTCAACCGCCTGTCGCGGCGCAAGTCGATCCAGCGGATCGCCGAGGAGCGCGCCTCGCGGAAGTACCGCAACCTCCGCGTGCTCAACTCCTACTGGGTCGGCGAAGACGGCTCCCAGAAGTGGCACGAGGTCATCCTCGTCGACCCGGCTCACCCGGCGATCGAAGCCGACGACGACCTCGGCTGGATCGCCTCCGACGACCACCGGGGGCGCGCCTTCCGCGGGCTCACGTCGGCCGGCACGAAGGGCCGCGGCCAGCGCAAGCGCGGGACGGGCACGGAGAAGACGCGACCGAGCGTCACCGGGAACGACCGTCAGGGCAAGTAGCGCGCCGGACGCCCCGCGTTTTCGCGATATTTTTTCGGCTCCGCCCGAACGACCCGAGACTTCGGCCCCGGACGGTCGGGAAAGCCGTTATCACCGGTGCGGACACACACCGGCGTATGCGCCCGTCGCTCGACCCGACGCAGCTCGACCGCTACTCCAGGCATCTCATCCTCGACGGCGTCGGACCGGAGGGACAGGACCGACTCCTCGACGCCGCCGCGCTCGTCGTTGGGGCGGGCGGGCTCGGATCGCCCGCGATTCAGTACCTCGCTGCCGCCGGCGTCGGGACGCTCGGAATCGTCGACGACGACGTCGTCGAGCGCTCGAACCTCCAGCGACAGGTGATCCACGGCGACGGCGACGTCGGACGCCCGAAGGTCGACTCCGCGGCCGAGTTCGTCACCGAACTCAATCCCGATGTCACCGTCGAACGCCACGAGACGCGCCTCGACGCCGCCGGGGCTCCCGGACTCATCGGCGACTACGACGTCGTCGTCGACTGCTCCGACAACTTCGCCACCCGCTACGTGGTAAACGACGTCGCCCGGATCGAGGGCGTGCCGGTCGCACACGGCGCGATATACAAGTTCGAAGGGCAGGCGACGACGCTCGTCCCGGACGGACCCTGCTACCGGTGTCTGTTCCCGGAGCCGCCCGACTCGGAGGCCGCACCCGACTGCGCGTCGACGGGCGTCCTCGGCGTGTTGCCGGGGACGATCGGCTGCATCCAGGCGACGGAAGCGGTGAAACTCGTCGTCGGAGCCGGCGAACCGCTCGCCGGACGAATGCTGTTTTACGACGCGACGGACCTGTCGTTCGAGACGGCTCCGTACGCGCGCGCCCCGGACTGTCCGGTGTGCGGTCCCGACGGTATCGACACCGTCGCGGGGATCGACTACGCGGCGGGCTGTGAGGTCGACGCGGCCTGACGGCTCACAGCGTCCGGCCGGTCGCGCCCGCGCCGGGAGGCGGTCCGGCGTCCTCGACGACGCCGGGCCGGACGCACCACCGACAGTACCGGTACTCCGCGCGGTTCCGCGCGCCGCAGTGCCGACAGACGGCCGTCTCGCCGTCGGCGTCGAGCGGCGGCGGGTCGCCCTCGGGGTCGTCGGGTCCCTTCCCGTCCGGGTCTGCGAACGGGGAACCGGGTGCGTCGGCGTCGCGCTCCCGTTCCGGACCGGTCGCGACCGGTTCGAATCGGTCTTCGGGGCCCCGATACCGCCGGACGAGCAGCCACGCCGCCGCGAGCGCGAGCGCCAGCGCGCCGGTGCCGGCCGCGGCGAGCGAGAGCGACGGACCGCTCATGTGCGAACAGTTCTCGTTCGAGCGACTTATCTCCCGCGGTGACGCCGGCGTTCGTCGCACGGACGACGACGGCGAGTCGGATCTCGGTGTCCTCTTGTGGCCGCCGGCAGAACCCACGGCCGTGATGAAACGGACGGTTCACACGGACGACGCTCCGGCCGCGGTCGGCGCGTACAGCCAGGCGACGACGGACGGCGAGCTCGTTTTCACCGCCGGTCAGATCCCGCTGACGCCCGCCGGTGACCTGCTCGACGACGCGCCGGTCGCGGTACAGACCGAGCGCGCGCTCGACAACCTCCTCGCGGTGCTCGACGAGGCGGGTGCCGCGCCCGGGGACGTGCTCAAGACGACGGTGTATCTCGCCGACATCGACGACTTCGAGGAGATGAACGCGACTTACGCCGAGTACTTCGACGAGTCCCCGCCCGCCCGCTCGGCGGTCCAGGCGGGTGCCCTCCCGAAGGGCGTGCGCGTCGAGATCGAGGCCGTCGCCGTCGTCGACTGAATGCCCGCGGCCGACGGGCCGAGCGACGCGGACCGACCGGGCGACGGGTCCGAATTCGACGGCTCCGAGTCCGACCGGTCGAGACGCCCGTTCTCCCGCCGCGCCCGGGCGCGGTCCGCGGCGCTATGGGGGGTCGTCGGAGGCCTCGCGGTCCCCGCGCTCGCGCAGGGGTACCGCCTCGTCGCGGCCGAGCCGCTCCCGGCGGCGACCGGAGAACTGGTCTTCGTCGCGCTCGCCGTCGCCGCGGTGTCGGCCGGAGTCGCGTACGCCGTGGAGGCCCGCCTCCTCGCGAAAAGAAGGACTTAACCGCCACACCGAACTACCCCGTCGTGAGCCAGGATGGCCGAGTGGTAAGGCGCACGCCTGGAAAGCGTGTTCCCATCCGGGATCGGGGGTTCAAATCCCTCTCCTGGCGCTTCGCTGTCGTCACAACGAGCGAGGAGCGACAGCGACGAGCGAGTACCGCGACAGCGAAGCGCCTGCGGATTTGAACCCTATCAGTCGCGCGCAGCGAGCGCCTCAATTGCGAGCGGCGAAGCCGCGAGCAGCGAGCGAGCACGTCTGATCTCGGTTCAAATCCCTCTCCTGGCGCTTCGCTGTCGTCACAACGAGCGAGGAGCGAC
>CAZVCA010000069.1:0-7494 GCA_964626045.1 uncultured Halobacteriales archaeon
GTAATACTTTTTGAGATCTCTCGCTTCCAGTACCGTTTCCATCAACTCCCCCTTTTAAGTTACCTGGCCTGCAAAATGACAGGCAACTTTTCGTCCTTCCACTTCCCTTATCTCGGGCTCTTCCTCCTTACACTTCTTCTTGGCGTACGGACACCGCGGATGAAATCTGCAACCAGAAGGCGGGTCAACCAGGTTGGGCGGAGCTCCCGGTATCCGTTCCAGCCGCTTTACGTCCTTATGCAAACGGGGTATCGAAGCAAGTAACTTTTCCGTGTAAGGGTGCTTGGGATTGTTGTAGATCTTTTCGGCGTTCCCCAGCTCGGCAAACTTACCTGCGTACATGATTGAAAGCTTGTTTGATACTTCCGAGAGGATACTGAGATCGTGCGTAATGAATATCATGGAGATCCCAAGCTCCTTCTTTAACCGTTTGAGCAGGTTCATGATCTGAGCCTCGACGACCACGTCCAGCGAAGTCGTCGGTTCGTCCGCGATCAGGACGTTGGGCTCGAGCAGCAAGGATGTCGCAATGATCACCCTCTGCTTCTGCCCTCCGCTCAATTCGTGTGGGTATCTGGTAAATATTTCCTTGTCCAGCCCTACTTCTCCCAGGTACTTCTCGCACTTCTCCCTCGCTTCTTTGCCCTTTACACCCTGATGATAGTGCAGGGGCTCTTTCATCTGGTGGCCGACCGTATAAACCGGAGTCAGTATATCCATGGCCCCCTGAAATACCATGGATATCCTCTTCCACCGTACCTGTTTCCTGATTTCGGTTTCGGATAGAGAAACGGCATCTATCCCATCAATCCTTATTTCGCCGTCGACGATTCTACCCGGGGGCTGAACCTGATTTATCAGGGAGAAAGCCATGGTGCTTTTCCCGCAGCCACTTTCTCCAGCTACTCCCATCGACTCTCCCCGCGCCAGGGAGAAGTTAGCGTCGTCAAGTGCCTGAACTTCCCCCTTATTGGTAAAATAATGCGTTGTTAAGTCTTTAACTTCTAAAACTGGGTCCGACATTATTTTCCTCCAGTTACTCCTGTTTCATCTTCGGATTGACAACCCGTTCAACCGCCATTCCGGCAGATATGAACCCGAAACCGAGCAAGGTAATGCCGAGGCCGGGCAAAAGAACCCACCACCACATCCCTCTTATCGTGGCGCCGGCGCTATTTGCTTCGCTCAACATAGTGCCCCAGGTAACTATGTTTGGGTCGCCGAGTCCTAATACGTGCAAACCCGCAGCAGCAATTATGGCCACCGGGATCATTAGGGCCGCTTCCGCAAACGCATAGGGAAGCATCTGGGGGATCATGTGCCCCCTAATTATCCGGCTCCCACTTGCTCCCAGGGCCTCGCCGGCTTCAACGTAAGTGTTTTGCCTGATCTGCAGACCCCTGGCTCTAATGGTTTTGGCAATACCCCTCCAGTAGAGGAGGGTCATCACCCCGATGACGAACCATATCCTCTGACCGAGCGTCACGGCAATTATGACCAGAATGGGCAGAGTAGGTATTCCCATGACTATCTCGTTCAACCGCTGCATGAGCTCGTCGACCCAGCCCCCGTAATAGGCACTGGTCATACCGAATATCAGAGCTATGATCACGGTTCCGAATGCAACCGAAAGCCCGAGAATGAGCCCGTATCTCGCGCCCCAGATCCAGCCGCGGGCTATGTCGTGGCCACTTCCGTCCGTTCCCATCAGGCCGTAAACCCTTCCCTTGAATATGGCCTCAGTGCTTTCGACTTTCGTTTCCTGGCCCACGAGCAGGACTTCGAGCCTGTACTCGCCGTTCAGTGGTTCCGCATCATTCAAAATGCCATCCTGTGCTTTTGCAAACGCGGTTTTCGTTATATCCATCTTGCTTGGAGAGGGCACGTTACCTTCTTCGAACTCCTGGGCAAATCGGTGAACTTTCGTCCTCTGCTGGGAACCGCCGAAGAGCGTAGCCCTGGTCCGGAAATTGTATACTCCGTCGGTCTTCTCGCCCTTGATGGTCTGGTTAACCAGCTGAATTTTCTTGCCATCCGGACGAATCAGGCTGACGATCATGTCCGGCTGACTCCCCTCGTACTGTCCTTCCAGGTAGAGTACTACGTCCCGGGGCGGCAGGTCCTTATCGTACTGATAATTGTAGTTCAGGGTGGTAATCACCGACTGGCTCTTGCGGGAATCCGCCGAGTTTTCCACGTGCTGTCTGGCTTTTTCCGTTCCGGAAATATAGTTTACCCAGAAAGGGGGTGCCCCGTTCGGGAGGTCCATCCACCTATTGACGTTATCCCACTTGCTGTTCGTATCCGGAGCGAAAGTGGGGGCTAGCAGGGCAATGATCACCATGGATATTATGATACCCAGTCCGACCATCCCGGCAGTCTGCCCCCGAAACTCGCTGAAAACCCTGACGAAGTTTCTGACAAAGTCACGAATCGTTTTCCGAAACATTATATCACCTAACGCATTCTCCCGGACGTACCAACTTCAACCCTGGGGTCGAGCAGGCCGTATAACAGGTCCGCCACCAGGTAACCAAATATGTAGATGAAGGACGTAATAAACATTACCCCCATGACTATGGGTACGTCGTTCTGCATTATCGCAATACGAAGCAGCAACCCGATACCGGGCCAGTTAAATATAACCTCGGTGATCATAGCTCCACCTATCGACATCAAAAGCGCCAGCAAAGCCGAAGTAACTACGGGTGGAGCAGCTGATCTAAGCGTATGACCGTAAATCACCTTCCTTTCCGGTACGCCCTTCGCCCTTGCAGCCATGATGTAGTCCTCCTGGAGGATGTCAGTCACGATATTTCTCGTCGCCCAGGCCCTGGCCCCAAAGAGGTTGAAGACTATCGTGCCAAGCGGAAGCGCCATTCGGTAGAGCACGCCAAGATAGTAGTCAAGACCGGTTGTCTGGGGAAACGGCATGGCCGTCGAAGGGAACCAGTTCAACTTGAAGGCAAAGAGCAATATTGCCAGCATACCGAGCCACCACATGGGCATGCTGGAGGAGGTCATGCCAAAGATCGATAGAAACTTGTCGAGTTTGCCTCCCGCCACCTGGGCCGCCTTTAGCCCCACAATTAAACCCAGGAGGACGTATATCACCGCCGCGGTCGTAAATAGCAGGATCGTTCGCGGCAACCGCGACATGATTATATCCATTACCTGCCTGCTTCCGGTGGGACTGGTCATCATAAAGGATTGGCCAAAGTCGAGCCTCATCGTATCCCAGGCATTGGTAAATATCCTTTTCCAGACCGGCTCGTTCAGCCCCCAACGTTGCCGTAAGTCAGCGATCTCGTTTGCCCGCCACTCCTGCAGTTCTTCGGAGGAGAGCTGCTGGAGTTCCGGACTATTCTGAATCCTCCCCCTGACGGTATTTTTTATCCTTGTCTGGAGCTGCTGCTGTGACATCCCGTTAAACAGGGCAGACATAATGAGAATCACGATTCCCAGAGTAACTAGAGCTTGAAAAGTCCTAAATATTAGGTACTTAAACCGTGCTGGCATTTTCTTACCCCTCTCCCGTAAACGTAAATTCTCTTATCTTTCAAGCTACGAAAACAATCACCTTATAGCAAATAAAAAATGTAACTTAATATCAGTAACCCTCCCCGGACGGCCCACAGAACTTTCCTTACTCGCTCCGAGAAAACATTTCCTGGAATAGAAGGCCGGGGAAAACTCCCCGGCCTTCTCGTAACTACACTGTTGAAATCAGATTGATTATACCTAGGTCAGAACAATACTGGCCGTGGCCTCCTCGGAAGATGCTGCCTGTCCGGGGAGTGATCCAACGACCTTCAGGTCATAGGCACCGGGACTCAGGTCCTCAGTCGCGGAAGCCGGTATCTCTGCTGAGAAAGTACCCGCTTCTTTTAGCTCCGCCGTGCGCTTGAATACGACTTCGCCGTCCTTGAGCAACCTGACCTCGACGTCACCCAGCTCGGCCGGTGACGATTCCTGCGTCGGATAGCTCTGTGTCCTCTGGGCGTTGATGCTTACCTCGAAACTGGAGCCGGCCGAAGCAGTGCTTGGTGCGTTGATGTTACCGAACGTAAGTTTGACGAACTCGAGCGTCTTGCTCCAGTGGTCCCATTCAAAGGGGTATTCCGGGTTTTCCAGGACCCTGTCAAACCGCTCGAAGTTCATGACCTTGTTTTGAGCATCGTAGTTCGTTAGCACGAACGGTCCCTGTGACGGATAGAAGTGACCGTACTCGTCGTAGAACTCGATCACGCTATCGACTTCGTCGTTGAATTCGCTTGCCTTGATCGGGAAGGGAGAATTGTTTTCCACTTTCAGGTACGGTGGAATGTTGAAGTTCTCCTTCATGTTCTGCAGTTCTGCCTTGAAGTCCTTACCCTGGTTTTCACTGATGAAGTGGACCCATTTGGCCCCTTCTGTTTCCGTCCAGGAATAGGAAGCTTCCAGTACCGGGGACGGCTCCGTCGAGGCAACGAGCTCGCCCACGGCGTAGTTTACCTCCCACGGTTTGTACACATCGATGTTGTAGTACATTCCGATCTGGGAATCCGCCGGGAAGGTGTAATCCCCGTAGACGGTGAACTTGCCGTCACCGTGCCAGACGACTCCTTCGACCTTTTCGTAGAAGGGCTTCGACTGACCGGAGAAGGAGGAATTATACTTCGGATCCTTCTCTCCGTCCTTGTAGGCCCATTCCTTGTCAAAAGCCCAGGAAGCGAGCAGGTCGGTATCGTCCATCATATGACCATCGTGGAACTTCGAGAACTTCCACTGGTAGGTCGCGCTCGTCGCGGCCATCGCGTCTTCCGGTACCTTCTTCCATTTTTCCTCTTCGGTATCGTAGTATACAGCTTCATCAGGAACTTCGATTTTATCCTTCAGTTCGCCATCCACGTACTCGAAGTTCTTGTTGACGTCGGTCCATTCGCCCCTGATCGGGTAATACTTGCCGGTTTGTGGATGAGTCCAGTTCGAGGGATCCCTGATCAACCTGAGCAGCCTGGAGGAATATACGTCCGTGGAACCTCCAATGTAATTCCAGTTATCCATGAATAAGGAGCCCTGGCTGGCAAATTCGGCGGTATCCAGGACGCCGTCCTTTGTCTTTATAGTTCTCGCGGTCCATATGCTGGACCAGCCGATCTTGGCATCAGGGACAAAAGAAGTAACCGACTTGTTGTTGTAAGAATAGTAATCGAACGTCGTGGTCAGGAAGAGACGTACGCTCTCCTCAACCCCCATGTCAATGCATTTCTGGAAGGTTTCCCAGTACTGTTTTTCCGTACTGAGCTTCCCGTCCGAAATCATCATTCCGTACTCATCCAGCTCCGGATGCTTGTACTTCCACGCGGTTTCGCCGGCAAAGCCACCGGGCATGTAACCGTAGAACGGCGCGTACATCTGGAACGCGCTGAAGATGTTGAAATAGGAGTTACCCGAAGCCAGCCAGCCGCCGGTGTAAACATGCCATTTCAGGTCCTTCGGATCCGAATAGAAGGAAGCATTTATGGCTTTGCTCCTCTCCCAGAGGTGCCTGTGTGGGTCAATCCCGACCTTTTCCAGCTGGTCGGAATAGTACTGCCCGATCTCTTTTCTGGCATCCTCTATTCTTATGACGACGTCGGGTCTGACTTTGCTGAATTCCTCCTCGTTCGGACCCTTGTAAGCCCACCAGTAACCGACGGGAGAATCGTCGGCCTCCATTTTCTTCAGCTCGCCCTTCAATTCCGGGTCGTTCATTGCGCTTTCGAGCGCTTCCGTGATCATCTTCTTCGCTTTGGGGAAGTCGCCGGTAGGTGTAATCCCGTGCTTCTGAACTACGGGCTGGACGTATTCGTCGTAGGTCGGTACGCTCTTTGCCAGCGAGGTCGGTCGAACGGCCGCGTAGCCGTTATACATCTGTTCAACTATTTTCTGACGGTTGATCAACCAGTTCATCGCGTACCTGAATTTTTCTATCGAGTAAGGGTTGAACTCCCTCTTTCCTCCCAGGTCCACGGTATACTTTGCCGTAGCTGCCGGATTGAAGTAGAGGTTGTTGTAGCCACCGGCACTTTTGATTCTTCCCAGGTTCTCCTGCATGCTCTCGGAAATTCCTTCGAATTTCCTGCCCGGAGAAGCCTGCATAAAGAGATCGAGGGTGCCTTCGGCAGTATCGGCTATTCCCGTAGTCTCCTTCGTCCTGACCTCGAGCTTGATTTCCTTAATTAGTTCTCCCTCGTCCTGCGCCATCACGGAAGCAAAGGAACCCAGAACCAGGAGTAGCGCTATTGAGAATATGACTAAACTTTTAAACCGATAATTCATGTTTTCCTCCTTTTTATTGCTCTTTGAAATTAGCTTCTAACTCTAGACTTTGCCAACCTGAAATCGAAAAATTCCAGAGGTCCAGAAGAAGCTTGGGATTGCAGATGACTGGGATTTTTAGGTTACCACCTCCCGGATATGGAAAGTTTTTACAGCTTACCTCTTGGTGGCCAGTATCAGGTTTGTCTTAACGAACGGCAATTCCTGAATTTTAAGTTACAGTAACTCTCGCGCAGGAAAATCATGTCAGTCTTCTGTCAAACGAATTTACGTCAAACTTTGCCTCGTTGACTTTATAATATATAGCAGAGATCATTATTTCAAATGATTGGGAGACTAAAGCAGTAACTTAATTTTAATTTAACAAAATATTCCCGACTTTGTTTATAAATTTAAAGTATTCGGTAAGCGGTTGAAAAGAAACTAATTTAGAGCAAAACTAGTTACTGACGGGTACTGGCTCTTGATCCAAAAGATAAAGCTGGGGGTAAATATTGACCCTGTTCCTGTATTATCTTATTTATTTTTTTGGATTACCGGTAATACTGCTTTACTTCTACTTCAAGCTAAGGTCCCAGAAGGAATTTATCAATTTTTTTCGCAATAGAAGCGATGATTTCACGGGTAGGAACGAAGAAAGGACCTCAAAAATAGAGAAAAAGCGAAAGAAGACGAAAATTGCTTTCGTCATCGTGCTGGTCCTTTTTCTCGCCGCCTGGCACTTCGTCGCTTCAGAGATAATAGATATAAGAATGAGCCAGGAAGTCAAGTTCAGCGGAATGGGTTCCTACAGGGAAAACCCCGTGGTCATTTCCCTCGGCCCGACTTACGACGTCGATAGAGTGGTGGAAACGATAAAGAGGAAAGAGGACCGCTGGCTTCCGGAAAGGATCGGCCAGGTCGTTGACCTGGATCGACTTACCCGTTATCCCGGTCGGATTGCCGCTTACAGAACCTACAACAGGAGATACATAATCACTTTTACCTACATGTTACCCTACCCGCTGGCAAAGAGCTTCGGGTTCCAGTTCGTAAAAACTGAAGGCGGGGAGCTAAAAATCATCAAAAAGGACCGGAGAACGGTATTTTACCCGTTCAATCCGGGATCGCTTGACGGCACGGCGGAACTACTTACCTAATCACGCCGGCTGGCCAGGAAGGACTTCAGTTCGGCCTCGGTTTTATCGAGTC
>CAZVCA010000070.1:0-7333 GCA_964626045.1 uncultured Halobacteriales archaeon
GGAAAACTGCCTCGCATTAGCGGGGGGCCAAGTGCAGGCCGAGGGGTGCAATCGTTAGTACACGCAGGGTCCGTCCCGGTGGAAGGCGAGACCATCCTGTCGACGCCTGTAACTGGTGGTTCGCCGCCACCATTCATTCCTTCATTCATTACCGTCACGAGCGACAGCCATGTCGCTCGGACGTTTCAGTACCAATGAGCGACAGCCACGTCGCTCGAGCGTTTCATCATCGACGAGCGATAGCCACGTCGCTCGGCTATTACACCACCGACGACCGATACCCACGTCGCTCGGCTATTACACCACCGACGACCGATACCCACGTCGCTCGGCTATTTTAGCACCGACGAGCGACAGCCACGGCCAACTACTACCGACACCTCAGCGGGTGCCCGTCATCCCGCGATTTTGCACCGAACGTGACACGCTGTATGCAACTGAGCCCTGCATTTGAACCGTGTCAAAATTTGCCACGTCAAACCACTGATTCACCTCGAATCGGGTGACCGGTGGCAGTTTCACCTGGCAAATTTCGCGTGCGTTTCAAAAATAGATAAGAATATATGAGGGGCGGTATTGTACGACTATGTATGACACGCAATACAAGCAGACGTCGATTTATCCAGGCCGCCGGTGGGGCGTCCATTGTCGCGCTGGCTGGTTGTGCCGGGAACGGCGACGAAAACGGCGACGGGACGACTGAGGCTCCCGAAGAAACAACCGAAGCGCCCGAAGAAACAACCGAAGAGCAGGTCACCTCGCTCTCGTGGCACGCGGGCGGCACGGGTGGGACCTACTACCCACTCTCGAACGAGTTCAAGACGATCGTCGAGGACAACTCCAATTACAAGCTCAACGTGCAGTCCACGGGCGCCAGCGTCGAGAACGTCGGCAGTCTCTCGAACGGGGAGGCCGACTTCGCGCTCATCCAGAACGATATTGCCTCCTTCGCCAAGAACGGAACCGGGATCGACGCCTTCGAAGGCAACGCGATCGATAATCTCCAGGGCGTCGCGACGCTCTACCCAGAGACGATCACCCTCGTCACGCTCGCGGATAGCGGGATCGCGGAACTGTCGGACCTCTCGGGCAAGACGATTAACACCGGCGACCTCGGCTCGGGGACGCAGGTCAACGCACTCCAGATCCTCGAGGCGGCGGGCATCACGGATTTCGACGAGCAGAACGCCTCGTTCTCACAGGCAGCCGACCAGCTGCGTGACGGCGATGTCGACGCTTCTTTCGTCGTCGGCGGCTATCCCGTCGGCGCCATCGAGGATCTCGCGAACACCAACGACATCCACATCGTCCCGATTTCGGGCGATCAGCGCGCGTCCGTCAAGGACGCTGCGTCGTGGTTCGCCGACGACACGATTCCAGGCGGCACCTACACGGGCGTCGAGGATGACGTTGAAACCGTCGCCGTGCAGGCGATGATCGCCACGCGCTCGGGCCTCTCCGCCGATGCCGTCGAGTCCGTGACGGCTGCGATCTTCGACAACCTGGACGACCTGACGACGAAGACGGACTTCATCAGCGTGGACAGCGCCCAGGACGGCATGTCTATCGAACTCCACGAAGGCGCGTCGGCCTACTTCGAATAAGCGCGGTCACCGTTTCGCATGGGGATTTCGGACTGGTCGGCTCGTCGATGGCTTCTGGTCGCACTCGTTTTGCTGACAGCGGTCGGATTGTTCTGGGTGGCCGGCAGCGGACAGGTACTCGTCGTCGAGCAAAGTGACACCGGCGAGCACATCGTCGAAACACCGGTCTCGGACGGTTCGATCGTCGCGCTCGAGTACATGCATAGTGTCGAAAAAACCCGGGTGTACGACCAGTACACGGTGAACGGGACGACCCTCGAGAACGACCGGATGGAGTTCGAATCCTACGGCTGGGGGTTGCCAGCCGGCGCGAACGTCACCCTGGAGAACGGAACCTTCGTCTTCGATCCCGACCGGGAATACGAACAAATCCGAGTGAAACCGGGGACTGTGGCAAACCACACGCTCATCATCGACGGGGACCGCTACGATTTAGTAAAACGCAGCGGCGCAAATTCGGTGATTATTCGGGTCAGTAGCCACACCCCACTGACAAGGCTCCTCGCGGGCCGTTGAGCAGATGACCGACACTGAATCCACGATGGATGAAACGCCGGTTCCGGACAGCGACGAGATCATTCAGAAGTTACAGCGAAAGCGGTCGGCCACTGGGTGGCTCGGCGTGCTCGTCGCTGCGATCGGCATTTCCTTCTCGATCTTCCAGGTCATGCTCGCGGCCAAGAGTTTCTACTGGGATCTCCCCCTCCCGATCGTCGGGGAGGTCCGGTTAGTGGGACTGCAGCTACTGCAGGCAAACGCCGTGCACGTGAGTTTCGCGCTCATTTTGACCTTCCTCCTGTACCCACCGACGACTGGCGAAGGACGGATCGTCCAGTCGTTCGGCCGCCTCTATTCCTTGCTACATGATGTGGTCGGTGGGACGAACCCCCTGGGTCGTGCCCTCGAGGCGGTCCGAAACGGGTTACGGTGGGCCTTTTTCGACCCGGAGCAGGAACGGCTCACGCCGATCGACGTCGTGCTGTCGATCTTCGCGGCTCTCGCCGCCATCTACTTCCTCGCCGAGTTCAAGGAGATCCAGAACCTACGGTTGTTCGGGCTCAGCTCTGGAGCGCCGTTTTACGAAGCCTTCCCCTTCCAACCGATTTTCGAGGCGTTGCCGTTCCTCCAATCCGCTGTCGGCGCGATTCCGGGCTCGGAGTATCCCTATGCCTTCTTCCTCGGCATCGTCGGGGTGTTTCTCGTCCTCGAGGCGACGAGGCGGACGATCGGCCTGCCGCTGATGCTCATCGTCGCGGCCTTCATCGTGTACGCGCGCTGGGGCTACATGATCCCGGTGGAGACTCCCTACGTCGGCGTGCTTTCGATCCCCGAACTCTCCTGGCAGTCGATCGTCCAGAACCTCTGGTACAACACCGAAAACGGGGTGTTCGGCATTCCGGTGACCGTTTCGGTGCAGTTCATCTACATCTTCATCCTCTTCGGGGCCTTCCTTGAGAAGAGTGGCGCGGGACAGTGGTTCATCGACCTGGCGTACGCGGGCACGGGCACCCGCGTCGGGGGCCCGGCGAAAGCCTCCATTCTGGCGAGCGGGTTCATGGGAACGATCTCGGGGTCCTCGATCGCCAACACGGTCACGACCGGGACGTTCACCATCCCGCTGATGAAGCGGTCTGGCTACGATCCGGAGTTCTCGGGTGCGGTCGAGTCGGCGGCCTCCTCGGGCGGGCAGATCCTCCCGCCGGTGATGGGTGCGGCTGCGTTCCTCATCGTTCAGTACACGGCCACGCCCTTCGCTGACGTCATCGTCGTGGCGACGATTCCGGCGATCGTTTTCTTCTTCGGCGTCTGGGTGATGGTCCACCTCAAGGCCGTCCAGACAGGGGTCGGCGGGCTGGACGCGGACGAACTGGTCAACGTGGGCGAACACATGCGAAGGGGCTGGTTCTACCTCGCGCCGATCGGCCTGTTGCTCTACTATCTCATTATCGAGCGCCTCTCCGTTGGCCGTTCTGCGTGGTACACGATCCTCTCGATCGCCGCGCTCATCGCACTGGTGGCCGCGTACAACGATGACACCCGTCGCCTGGTTCCGCTTGCGGTCCTGGCAGTTGCCGGACTCAACTTCCTCACGTTGGTGGTCTTCGGCGTGGACCTCCTCGGCCTGGTGATCACCGGGCCCATGGCGGCGTTGTCCCCGGGCGCGGCGTTCGGCCGGGTGATCGGGAATCTCGGCTGGTATGCCATCATCGCCGCCGTGCTTGTGATGGGCACCCGCCCGATGATGCGGGCGCCGTTGCTCTCGATGGACCCGGACGTCCAGGAGACGGCGAAAAACCTATCGAGCGGCATCGACCACCCCTCGCTTGCGGACAACCAGCTGTTCCGTTACGTCGCTTACACCGGAAACGCCATGGAATCCGGTGCGCGGACGGCCGTGCCGGTGGTTATCGCCGTCGCGGCTGCGGGCGTGATTCCAGGGGTCATCAGCGTTTCAGGGTTGGGGCCGAATCTCGTCTCGCTCATCACCGAACTCGCGGCGGGATCGCTCGTGCTCATGTTGCTCATGACGGCGGTCTCCTCGATCATCCTCGGGATGGGGATGCCGACGACGGTCACCTACATCATCCTCGTCTCGCTTTTGGGGCCGGCGCTCGTGGCCTTTGGGATCGCCGAGCTGGCCGCACACCTCTTCATCCTATACTTCGGGGTGATCGCGGACATTACGCCGCCGGTGGCCGTCGCGGCCTATGCGGCCTCCGGAGTGGCCCAGTCCGACGCCTTCGAAACGGGGGTGAAGGCGTTCTCGCTGTCGCTCAACAAGGCGATCGTTCCCTTTGCCTTCGTGCTTTCGCCGGGTATTCTCCTCCTTCGCACGGACGTGTCCATCCCCGGCAGCGACAAGACCTATCGCGTCCTCACCAGTGGTGATCTGACTGAACTGGCCTTCTCGATCCCGGAGGTCCTGATTCCGGTCGTCGGGCTCTTTCTGGGAGTGTTCGCGCTCGGCCCGACGGTCATCGGCCACCTCACGGCGCCGGTTTCGAGACTCGGTCGGGCCGGCTTCGCGCTCAGTTCCTTCCTGTTGATGGCACCAGCCCTGTTCGTCAACGCGATCTCGGATCTGCTCTCGCTGGTCGCGCTCGGGCCGATCCCGGTCACGACGACCCTGGACCTGGCCCTGCGGGTAGTCGGGCTGGTCCTGTTCGTGGGGCTTTTCCTGAAGGACCGCCGGACCGAGTGGGAGGGGCCGACGGAGCGCGTCGACGGCCGACCCGCTGACGAGGCGGCCTGATTATTCCTCGCCGGGCCAGTTTTGCGGTCGGACGGACTCGTCGAGTCGATCGACGACCACTTCGAGGAGCTCCTCGAGGTTGACGGTGTCCGCACGGTTGTACTCGATGAGCGTCTCCAGGGACGCTCGATCGCCGCGCTCGTACTCCCGCCAGAGTCGAATGGCGTCCCGACCGGAGATGTCGGGCCTGTCTCGTTCGATGCCGATCGACCGCTCGATCTGTTTTAGCCCACCTGTCAGCCCGAGCCGCTGGGAGAGAAAGCGCAGGTCGAGATGGGGCAGGTCGATGTCGATACCCAGTTCGGCCTCGAGGAAGGGCACGTCGAACTGCGCGCCGTTGAAGGTCGACAGCAGTCCGGCGTCCTGGAGGTGGGCTCCGAGTCGATCGGCGGTCAAATCCCGTCCGCGGACCAGGGTTTCGGTTTCGCCATCGCGGTGCAGGGAGACGGTCGTGACGACGTCTCGATGGTGGTCTAGCCCTGTCGTCTCGATGTCGAGGAAGAGAGTCTGGTCGCGAAAGTTCTCGTAGAGCCGCCACTGGGCCTGGTCGGGGAACTCGCCGGCAAAGAAGTCGACATCCCGTGTTTCGAGTCGTGGTTCGGCACGGTCGATGAACGATTCGACGCGGCGGCCGGTTTTCTTTCCGAGGAGATCAGGGTCGAAGCGGTCCCAGTGGGTTGCGCCCTGTTCCCAGAGCTCCCGCTCGGTGAGTTCGCCCACGCCGCGGACTGGAATGTAACTCTGCTCGATTCGCACAGGAGGCGGTAGTTCGTGATCCTATGAAAAGCTTCGCGGGTTGGGCGTTGGGATGGGGCTGATTGAGGGCAACTACCTTCGAAAGCCCCCGACCGCTCGTGGCCTGCAACTCGCTGCGCTCCTCAATCGCTTCAGCGGCTTCTTCGGTCGCCGCACGCTCATTGCGGTGGGTGTGTCGTTTCGGCTCACGAGCGGTCGGCCATGGCGAGAGTCCGGCTCTCGCTTGCTCCCACTCGGTCCTACGGACCTCGCGGGAACCCTTTCGGATTCCCGCCCCGTCAGGTTGGACCGCAACGATTAACCTCGGGAGCCGATTATCAGAGGATGCGCCAAGGTGGCAGAGTCCGGCCTAACGCAGCGGCCTGCAGAGCCGCCCATCGCCGGTTCAAATCCGGCCCTTGGCTCTCACACGATACCCTAAAACTCAAGACGATCTTGTCTTGGCATATCTTCGTTAGTCATCTACTAGTCCGGTGACGCTCTCGACGGGGGCGTAGTAGCCGCGTTCGTTCCGCCAGACCTCTAGCCATCCGTCCACTGTTTCGCTGTCGATATACTCGCGTTTGATGCCGAGAACGAGGAGGCCGATCGATCCAGTGACCGGCACATCCAGTTCCGCCGCGAGGCGGCGTGCTGCAAGATCGTCAGTGGCGATGGTTCCGTCGCGTTCAACGGCTCCACGCAACGCTTCTGTTTCTCCTGGATCGAGCCGCTCACGGAGCTTCACTCCGCCCGTTTCGGGTGGTACCTCACTGACTACCAGTCCTTCGTCGAACGCCTCGACGGCGCTGGTTAGATACTCGTGGCCGAAATCGACTCCCTGCTTGATTTCGTCACGAACCGCGGGTGCCACAACTGGCGATTCGAGTACGCCGACGAGAAACTCGATCGAATTCGTACTGGCGTAATTACTGATGACAGTTGCATCGAGGAAAACCGGTTGCGGGTATCCGTCCGGCATCTATTTGTCGAGATCGAGTGCGACATCAATCTCCCGCTGTAGCCGGTCGTCAGTTTGCGGTCCGTAAAGCGCCGTGAAGCCAGCTTCTTCCAGCACTTCTTCGAACTCCCACCGGGACAGTCCGGCCACTTCGGCAGCACGTCCGAGCGAGAGATCGCCGAGAACGTACCGGCCCACCGCGGTCGCAAGTTCGTCCGAGGGCTCACTACTGGAAGAGGCCATCGTACGTGGGTATCTGATCCACGGACCTAATAATCTATCGCGGGATGGGGGCACTCGTCGGCTCGCCGGGTTGTCATCCCCGTGGCAATCTACGACAAAACGTTGATTCATCCCCTATCTGTTCCGATTTGGCGACAATTCATCTGATGTGATGGTTTATTGCACTCAAAGTCCCGCCTTAATTCGGGCCCTTGGCTTTCACACGATATTTTAAATCGCAACCCAACTTTGGCCACGGTATTGTTCCAGATCAGAGCAGCTTTTCCATTTGGAGACACGTCGGCGACCAAGTGGGATCATCCGAATTTACTGGATAGTATCTCCACTTCGCAGTCACTTTCTGACCTTTACTACTGATCGAGCAATGAGTGCCAGGTCTCGTCTTCGGATCGCCGGGAGAAAGTCCCCTCTAACATCGTCATCCCCGCTGTTGATTTGATTTTGTACGCAGTAGGGTGAGTCAGTTGATGGAGGGTGGAGGTAGCGACCCCGTGTGGTTCCTCTTCACCATCGGCTTCGGCTGGTTTCTCACACACG
>CAZVCA010000071.1:0-7274 GCA_964626045.1 uncultured Halobacteriales archaeon
CAAGACCCGTCTCACGGTCGGCTTTGTCACGCTGTTCGGGCGTGTACAATAGCACCCAATCATCACCGGGCTTCCCATCGGTTGCCGGCCCGAGTGAGATCAAACGAGCGAGGAACTCGGGGACATAATGCCACGGGTTCGATCGGAACCGCCCAGAGTGCCCGGCTGGACGTGGGGCTGCGGGATCGCAATTTCCTCGGACATATGACCACGTTAGAACGCCGCACAGAAAGAGATCGGGTCGCCATAGTAGTAGAAGAGGAATATCAAATTGAGGGTGGTTTCAAGAGAATGTGCGAGATACAGAGGTTCCATGCAGCACGGGTTCAAGATACCAACATCTACCAGCGGCGAGATTCGTAGTAAACTACGACACCCGCTGGAAGCCGTGACACACCTCGAAGGGTGGATATATTATACTACGTCAGACACGATGACTGATTATCGTAACTCTGGGAAAACTATTATATGCTTAGAGTTTCTTAGAGATTATTGCGGTGAAAATATGGAATGGAACCACAACCCGACAGAGCAGGTGTATGAAATATATGAGGACGGCGAAAAGAAGGCCGTTATCCCTGAAAAAGTCGCTTCAGAGGTTGAAGCTATCGTTCCGGGACTGGGTCGGGTCCCGATAGATCTGGTGACTCTGGGAAACTCCGAAGAATCTTCGGAGCAGCACAAAGAGATTACACGAGCCGACATGCCGGAGATACCGGATGCTCCCAATCTTCAAACACAAACTGACGGTGACTTCTATGAGCGATTAGTTGAGGACCCAACCTCTCAGCCAGCTCAGTATCGTCGCGCGATTCGAGCGAACGGGCGTATCTCCCGTGTTCAGTTTGATGATATGGCTGAAGATATGGGATATAATCCGGATGCTGGGGCACACAACGCCTCTTTGCTGATGTTGCAACGCATCGGTGAGATAGACCGAGAGGGACGGGGAGATAACCAAACCATCCGGTGGACTGGAGAATAGCGTAGGGCAGCACGGTTCGGCACGCTCACCGCTTTGCGTCGCTACTCCCCGGCGTTTGGGTTCAGGAAGTCAAACCCATCCCGGTAGCACGGCCAACACGGGAGCTCGGTGTTGGCGTCCCGAAAGTCGCAGTCGTCGAATTTTTTAAATGCTGCATACGCGCTCTGTATCTTGCAGATAGCTCGTGCCAGAGAGCTGAATTACAGGCCGAGTGAGTGCTCATCCCACGCTCGACTGTTGTACGGAAACATTGATAGAGGTGCTCTGTTACCCCACGCGATTGAATCCAAGCTGTTGACGTGGGGATAACTGCGGCCGCTGACTTTCAGTCTAGGATCCGTCGGATTACGCGTGGTCAATCCCTGCAGACGCATCATCGAGGTAGCATCTACTCACTTGCATCACTCGTCGCCGTGTGCCGGGTTGGCAATCTGTAGTCTAGCAATGGGGTCGTTATCCTTAACCTACACCTGCCCATCGTAGTCCGCGGTAAGCAACTGGATCGAGCGTGAATCCGCTGGTATGGCACTACTTAAACTTATTAGAACACCGCTAGCATACTGACCTGATATGGTCAATATACTTCGGACTCTAAATGAGATTGAGGGCCGGGCTAAAGTCTTTTATTACCTGATTGGCGCAGAATGGTCGACGGCTCAGGAAACAGCTGCCGACCTTGGGCTAAGTCGATCACAGGCAGATCGGTTACTGCGTAATCTATATGAGATTGGGGTTGCAGAACGACGGAAGCGTGAGACTGATTCACCAGGTAGACCGCAGTACGAGTACAGAATAAGACCGCCATTTCGGCCGGATTAGATATAGGTGTCCTTTGAGACTCTATATTCCTCGCAATTTAGGATACCTCAATCCAATATTACTATGAGAAATGATCAAAATTATTATTACCAAAGAGGTAGTTCCTGTTCAATATGGTGAGAACACTAGGGGTTATTGCTATGCTTGCTCTTGTAGGAGTGGCTATTACAGGAGCAGTAGTAGCGTTTCCCGGTTCAGGGGTTCCAAACATTATGCAGAGCCCGACGGACGGAAACGCAGCCGAGTCGGGGGGATCAGCGGATATAGAGATTACAGACTCACAGTAGGGTACAGTAACAGAAGACTGGATAGGCGTAGAATCAGAGATCCAAGTGACTAATCCTCGAACCAGGTTTCAATCTCAAATTGATTACGCCGTCTCAATGAACGATTATCAGATATCTTCCGGTGGGACAGGCGAGACAACAATCGAATCTGGTCAGTCCACAGTAGAAGTTGAGTCACGGATCTCTAGAGAGAACATCCCAAACTGGTGGACCTCACATATCGAATCCGGCGGACGATCAAACATGGAGCTGGAAGCGACGGGGGAATTCTCAAAAGGACCGTTCAGTGTTAATCCCTCAACTAGTCGTACGAAAACAGTCCATACGGAGATGATGGAGTCATTCCGCTCGTCACTTACGAACTTAGAGGGCTCACTCCCGCTAGATAATCTTGAGATTGAAGACACGAGTGTACAGTGGGGAGACGTGACTTCAACACGAACAGAGGTCATTATGACAATAACCGTTCAGAACAATATGGAGGTGGCTGCTCCTATTGCTGATATCTCAGGCACATCAACGATGGGAGACACTCAGTTGTTAAGCTGGGAATCGACGCAAGATAGCTATCTTATTGCATCTGATCAAAGTTATGAAATGACAATAAACGCATACATAGACCATAACAAAATTGATGACTGGTTTGCCTCGCACATATCGAACGACGAGACGACAGATTACGTGAACAAGATATACCTCTCCATCAGTGATCTGGGAGGTAACTCACCCATTGTAGAATGTACTGGCACGTTGAAAACTGATGTATTAGTTGATAATACTCGAGGAATTACCGGTCGTGACTGCCAGACTAATCCACCGGACAGGAGCGACTTGAAATCTGCATTTGAAGAGCGACGGCCGGGAGGTGGTGAGCGATTCCCTGGAGATGGCGAGCGACGGCCGGGAAATTCTGATGAAGAAGGAGATCAAGAGACAGATACTAGTATAGAAACAAATGAGCGGCCGACAGCCGTCGCTGAAGCCCGTCCACAGTCTGGTGAAGCGCCACTCACTGTGACATTCGATGCAAGCCGTTCATCGGATCCTGATGGTGAGATTGAACGATACTTCTGGCGAATTGAAGGGGCTACTCCCGGTGGTGAAGGGCCCACAATTGAACGAACATTTCGCACTCAAGCCGAATACGACGCAACCCTCATCGTAATTGATGATAGCGGGGCCCGAGATCGATCCACCGTTACCATTGATGTGGAACGGCGCTCGCTCCGATAATCAGTCGGTGTGAGATAGGGTTTGAACCTGCCCCCGTTCGTTTTTGCTAAGACTCACAGTAGTACTGAGTTGTCATGATTTATTTTTGTTAGAACAGCGTTCTAAGTCCCACTTCCAGTACCTGTCGATCTCAATCGCGTCATTTTCGCCTCTTGCGGTTTTGTGAATTAATTAACTATTCATCATAACGTGCGTAGCTGGCTCAGCAGGTAGTTCGTTCTTAGCAACCAGCTCCCCCGGGTCATCAAATATCGGCATGAAAGCGCGTGTTGTTGCTCTCTATGGCTGTTTTGATGCTATCAGGGATTCTGCTCGTCACATCCGTACTGATACTGTTCAGTTTCGCACATAAGTCAACTAATCGCCGGAGAGAAAGTTGATTGACCCGGAACAGGGGGGTGAAGAATGTGGGTCATAGTGCCTCAGGGTTACTATTCAACTCAGCAATTAAGATACTGTCCATACAGCAAGCATTTAGAAAGAGTACAATAAAAATAACATATTGGAATTTCCTAACTGGATGACTTCCGGCACTACGATATGAGCTTGGTTAGATTCTCCCCTACTATCTTGACCTCGGCGTATTTATCACAGCAGCGAATGATTTCAACCCTCTTGTACCACGGTGGTGCCCCGTCAAGATGTTCGTCTCCATTTAGCACCTGGTACGGGTAACTCGCACGGGTCTGCGCCGGATCAACGACGAGCTGTCCGTTATTCTTGATTATTCGTACATTGATCGTCTTTCCGTCCTCACACCGGAATTTGGTAGCTGTCATCTTCCTCGTGTTATTGTCAAATATCGTTGATCTGTTTCTCTGCTGTATCAGTAATCCCCACGCTTGCCGTCTGGTCAACACCTGTCTCGGAGTGTGAGATGATGTTCTCGACGAGACGGTCCAATAGTTGATCATAGGTCCATTGCCCCTGCGTTGGAGCGAAGACGCTCACGATCACCAGTCGAAACCGACCGGGAAACAGCACCAGTGCCTCCCTGAAGCGCGGCTCACCGTCAGTCCGTTCGATAAACTCAACTGGGAGGTCAGTTCCAAGAGCTACCTGCCACTCAATGCGACCCGGCTTCGACTCCGTCTGTGTCGTGACCGACGCATGTGCACCGATTTCGGATCGGTAAGCATCGGCGTACTGATCAAACCAGCGCGCGACGACAGAGACAGCCGTATCAATTGGCAGGGGCCCATCTGCAACACAAGCGACTGAGGAACACACCCATCGCGGATTCGCCGAATCGGCTCCGGCCCAGAATCCATTGGTCGCAGTTTCGAGACCGCGGAATCGGTCGTGACTTGTTCGTAGTGCGGCGACGAGCGGTGAATCCAACTGGCTCTCACTCGGGCTGAACGCGTCTGGAAGCCATGCGGACTTGATCAAGAGGTCTCCCGGCGAACGTGACGACTTTTCGGTACTGGTGGTGACACCAATCCCGGCCAGTGGGGCACCGACAATACCAGTAAGCACCGCCCGTCGCGAACAGGTGTCAGGTGGTTCGTCCATTGTTGCATCCTCGGTTGGCACGAGAGAGGTCCCCTCGGTAGAGTAAATACTGAAGCAACATATACTGTTTGGTGAATCAATCGGTATCGATAACTGGACGAAGTGGCAACTGCAGTAACCACTCATCAGCACCCACGCGCGGTCGGTCCCTGTACCGTATTACGCGCCCCCGTCGATAAACGGCCAATTCCCAGTCAGGCTCGCTTGAACGAGCTCGCAGTCAATCATGGTCGAACTGTCGCGTTCGCAGGCATCGATCTTCTCATGGATCACGAACCCGGGTGCTAACCGAAGCGCATCGCGCATCCACGGATATAGATTCTGCCTCACGACGGATGTCATCCGGGTAGTGTCACCGAGATCGGTGACGGCCTCCGCCAGCGCGGTGCCTCGCCCATCGCGAATGCTCCTCAGATGCCGACTCCGACCAACAGACCGATCGAGGTGACTGTAACACTGCTATCGACGAGTGGCAACAAGGACAGCGTCATGTGGTGAAACGGCTGGTTCGAAGCGGTTGTCGGGGCCGAGCTGGCGGTCCCGACCGCTACGAAGCCAGTCCCACCGCCGGTGAGTCACGATTGGCCACTCCTGTCGCACACACATCTGCGGCACTGTCGCGAAGAAGGCTTACCGGGCGATCGGCGCGTTCAGGAGCGGCTTTCTCACCGTCGTTTGAGGATCCGTCGTGGGATCGGCAGTGTGCTCCTGGTCGTCGTCGAGTTCTGCCCCAGCACCGCGGGCGGGGACCAGCCGAATACGGGTCTTCTCGGTAAGGTGGACGGTTGTCTCCGGTCGAGTCGTCGCGATGACCATCGGTACGAACGGGCGGTCTGAGCCCCCCGCGAGCGGCGGGGGCTCGGGAACACCAAGCATCACGACCAAGTCCGTGGCAAGCGGTCGTGAAGCGAGGGCGAATTTCAACTCTGCAGGTGTCGGCGTGCGATCGTCCCCCTCGTCGGCCCGATGGACAACGGTCACGTGCTCAGCGGGGCGAGAGGTAACTGGCGAAATCGTAACTGTATCTCCACGGTCCACAGCAGTATTGTGCCGGAGAGTTGCATCCATCCGAACGATCCGCTCGTCCCAGTCCGCTGTGTCAAGGCGAAGACACACAGCAGGCATCGGGTGGGATCCGACGTGGACTGTATCGCCCCGTTCGATCTCCAGACTGTCGAAGACAGTTGGATCCACACGCACGATGCCACGACCGACATCGGTCGGGTATGCCTGCGCTGCCGAGCGTTCGACCACTGGCTCGGAGTGCCGGTCAGGAGAACCTGCTGCGTATACCGTTTCTGTAGTTGCAGCGGCGAGCCCTCCCGACCCGGCGATCACGATCCCGCTAGCGATGCTGGCGAGGTACGCTCGACGGTGGCTTGCCGGGTTGAGGTCCGCTTCGGAGCCCGGATCTGCCGGCGCGGGTGTCATTTCCGCTTCCCCCCCGCTTGCCAGTATATACTGCATGCCCATATATTTGTCTAATGGCGCAGCAGTATATTCGAACGCTTTTTGTACGATCGGGCGTATATTTAGGCGTGAGCGGCAAGGAGTCGATTAACCTCCGGATGGGGGCGGAACTGAAGGCAGCCGTGGAACGGGCCTCCGAGCATCTGCTTGGGGATACGCGGCCGACGGATCTGAGTACGACCGCCCAGAAGCTGATTCTCGTCGGGTTAGGCGCCCGACAGGCAGGAATCGAACCGGAAATTCGTGGCCCGCTCGGCGTTCTTTCGCGGCCGTTCGCGCGAGCCTCGTTTGATGGCGAGACCGTCACAATGGGCACTCAACTGGACACTGAGACGATTGATCAGCTCGAAGAGACTTTCGTGGAGAAGAAGCATACGGCCGCCCGCCGAGCGCTCCGACTCGGCGTGATCATGGTGCAAGCAGATGAGTTGGATATCGAAGGTCCATTCGGCGGTCCTCGACCGTTTGCCGAGATTCATATGCCAGATCAGATCAATCGATCCGACGCTAGCGCAGCACTACGGGAACTACAGGAGGCCCTCAACCCCTGACAGGCAGCCCCGGAGGTTGCGGCGTGGACTATATTTGCCATGGTCCAGCCACTATCATCCCCTCACGAGGTCCCTCAGCCTACCGGACGCATGCAGGCTGACATGCATTTTATCTCACCGATTCGTCAAACGAGACGGCAATTCGCATGAGCGGCCTTAACCTGACTGCCGAATCGGGCCCTGACACTCAAGAGCTTGCCTTCAGGTGTGATGAACTGGGAGATACACTGCCGTTTTCTCACGATATGTAGTATATACCTACATCGATTTGAACTGGGTAGACACAGTTCTACATTACAGTGTTACAGTATCCATAAAGAACTAACAGATTCAAGCTTACTTCAGTAGCGGACGGCGGACGGAGTCCTATTCAATCAGTTGTTCAATATGCTGTCTTGCCTCACTCGCATTGGG
>CAZVCA010000072.1:0-6988 GCA_964626045.1 uncultured Halobacteriales archaeon
ATCGGCGAGGGAGTGTCGTACTTCCCACGGGCAGCGGGAAGACGTTCCTCGGGCTGCAGGCCATCGCCGACGCCGGCGTCAGCACGCTCGTCGTGACGCCGACGATCGACCTCATGAATCAGTGGCACGCCACGCTCACCAACGCCTTCGGCGACCAACTCACGGAGCCGGTTGGCGTCCTCGACGGTGGGAGCCACGAGGTTACCGCAATCACCGTCACCACCTACGACAGCGCCTACCGCTACGTCAACGAGTACGACAATCAGTTCGGTCTATTCGCCGTCGCCGATCTCACCATTCTGTGCGGGGTCGAAGGAGATACTACCAGCTGACATCTACGGCTAACGCATTGTAAATACTTGGCCGAGATTCACGAGTATCGAAGTCGGAAAATCGATCCGTACACAGTACTCTTCGTCATTAATTCTGAGATAGATGACACGGCACTGCTAGATTGAGGTTGAACTAAGGACAGTCTTTGAAGCAAGTGAGTTGCTGTCCAACAGAAGCTTCGGAAATAGTAGAGGTAGCAAAGCATCTGGAACACCGGAATGGTAGTACCAAGGCCCCTCTTGCGTACTCACACAAACCCATACAGACCCACGAAAATATAAACACTCATAGAGTATGGTGATGGGTACGAAGGAACACAAAGGGTGAATATCGTAATAGACGTGCCCGATTCACTCGTCGGCCGGATGAAACGCGCTGTCGCTACGGGCAACTACGATGACCCGCAGGAGTTCGTTCGGACGGCGATCGGGAATCAAATCCAGCCCGAAGAGGAGGGGAGTTCCCAGGTGGTTAAATCACTCGACGAAGCCCTCAATTCTGTAGAGCCAGAGTCCGAAATAGAAGCATCGCCTGAGGAGACACAGCCCGACGATTCGGCTCACGAACAGGCGCAGGAGCGCCAGTCCAACGATGCTGCGCCGGCTGATCGGACGAACGAAACAACGCTGTCGCTGGCTCGACGCCAGTACGACGGCATTCCGACGGTCGCACCGCCCGACGAGCCGCGGTTGGACAACGGTCCTCTCTGGGGACAGTACAATCGCATTTTCCCCGTCAAGCTTGTCGTTCGTGGATTAGCGAATGCTTTGCTGGACTCGTCCGAGGAGGGGCTCCCCGACGAGCCGTGGCTTGATCTCCAGCCGTTTCAGCGACGCGCCGCGAGGACGGCTCGAGAGATCGGGACTGAAATCACGACACACGACGAGCGAGCGGGGCGCAAACGAGGTGAGAAGCTTGCTGCCGCGTTGCCCACGGGCGATGATCCCGACAAATCGATGGATCGATTCGAGACGCATTTCATCGGACGCGTCGAGCACGACGATGAGTTAACCGGGGCACTACCGCACCTGTCCTTCGTCGACATCGTTCGAGAAAGTCCCCAGCAGATCGGGCTCACGGACGCTGGCCAGGAATTTGCAAGCCTCTCGAACCCACTTCTTGATGATGGCGTCGACGCCGACACGTCTCTCTCACAGGAGGAGCGGGAGTTCTACATCTCGCACGTACGGGGCGTGCGAGAAGAAGAATACACGGCGATGCAAAAGGTCGCTCAAGCAATCGAAGAGGGCGATAACCGGCCAACGTCGCTGACCGAGCGGGTAGCGTATCTGAATCCGGAGTGGTCGAATTCGCAGGCTGAGACGATTCGCTCTGGCCTCACGAGTCGAATGTACGAGCTGGGGCTGGTCGACCGGAGCCAAGTCGGGCAGCGGGGTATTGCTTATGAACTAACAGCTGCTGGCGAGACGTTCCGATCCGACGACACAGAATCCACACAACCTTATTAGACTAACACCAATGGCCGATAACGAGACATCCACCCCCGAATCGACGATCGACGCGCTGAGTCCTGGTGATGAGTGGCCGTTCCACTATCGTGGCTACGGGCTGAGCATAAACCAGGACGGCGACATCTGGTGGCAGGCGTATAACGGAACCGACCGTTTCGACCTGGAGCCGGTACCATCCGGCCTCGTCACTGAGTTGCTTGAGCTGAAACGGAGCGGTGGCGCTCTCCGTGTTACCGAAGGCGGAGCCGTTATCACGCGAATCGAGACCGGAGACGGCAGTTCAGACGCGTACAAGACCGTGTACGTCGGTCAAATGGACCTCGACGGCCGGCTCGTCCCCCGTGATGAGCCGGGGCACGCCGTCCCGATCAGTCCGAACGGACTCGATCCCGGTGACCTCTGGAAGAGCGTCTATGATGGAGCGACGTACTCGTTCAGTGGCGAGCGGTTCTGGTGGCAAGACGGCGAAACGAAGCTTCGGCACTCATTTGCCGATACGTTGCCCCGAGAGATCACCGACGAGCTGAAACGGCTTCGGATGAACGGCGGTCGGTTCGTGATCACGCCCTGTGGTGACGTCGTCACGCAGATCCCCAACGAGAAAACGCCTCCCGAGATCCGAGCGCAATTCCGGGAGCTGTCTCGCCCGGTGAAACGGTTCCTCCAGCTTCGGCGCGACCGCGGCAACGTCGATATGGTCCCCGTCTACGTTGGCCATCTCTCCGCTGACGAGCGGCCGATCGAAGTCGAAGAGCCGACCCGGCTGACCGATCCGCTCTCTGAGCAAGAGGAAGCCTCGTTAGAGGCCTGGGTCGCCGCGATGGGGTCCTACGAAGAGAGCGATCTCTCGGAAGACGATCACCGCCGCGACGATCGGGGGGAGGGGTCACGATGAACGATGAGGGAAACGGGTCGCTCAGGCAGGAGCCGACCCAGGTCCCGACCGTCAACCGGCGACAGCTGACGGTTGAACCGGGACATCCGTGGCCCTCTGCATATCGCGGTTCGAAATACAGTATCGTTTCGTCCCGGAAGTTCGGTGATGTGGCCCAGTGGAGCCACATGGGCGACATCCAGGTGATGACCGAACGGCCGGGCGGACTCAAAACTGCCCTCACCGAACTCGGGAAAACCAACGGGCGTGGGAGCTTTCGGCTTACCGCTACCGGGGAAGTACTGACAAAAGTCCCAGCTGACCAGTACCAACGGACTTCGCAGGCCCGTGCTAACCGTGGCCATATCCCCGTTTATGTCGGCAAGCTGGATGGCGGCTTTGATTTCGAGGAGATTTCCAACGACCCTACGCCGCCCAGCGACACAAACGCCGTGGAAATCTGGACGGGCCTCCCGTTCAATCACGGCGAGACTTGGGCGGTTTGTACAGATGATGTGCTCCGATGGAGCTGGCAGGACTACCGGTTTGAATCGGCCTTTGATCATCCGGAACTTGTTGCGGCGTACAAATCTCTCCGTCCAGAGGGCGGGCGGATCTATATCAACGAACACGGTCACATCTGGGGGAATGTCGATCGCGATACAGTCCCCTCAAGCGAACGGGGACGGATCCGCAACGCTTTCGACGAGTGGGAACGAACGGCGTCGAATGCTGAACGCCGACTTGTAACTCGTCGACTGAACCGTACTGAGAGTGAGGCCGCTGCGAACGGTCTTCTCCCCGTGTATCTCGGTCATATTTCACAGTTCGACGGAGGGATTGTTCCGAAACCAGTGGTCACTGACAACAGCTACTTCGGAGACAGTGCGATGGACCCAGATCAGTAGCGCACCTCAAATAATGACTGCCGACTAACATCATGGGACGGCGTTTTCCAACACCGATCTTCGGGATTGAACGCGGACCGGAATGGGCGCCGACACTGGTAGAGATCGCTATCGAGAACGACGACGAACTCACTCGAGATCAGTTCGAGGAGCGCTGTCGTGAGCGCTTGCGCAAACCAGACGGCAGCCGGTATTCACCGAGTTACATCGAACGAACGCTGTCGACGTTCATTCAGATGGGTGTCCTCAGAGAACGCGACAATAAGATCACCGTCTGGGAGTTCGCGCGCCGGTTCCACGACGGCGACATCGAGTATACGGAATTCCTCTGGCGTGGCATCAAACAGAGCTGGGTTCTCCAAGGCAATTATCCAGAAGGAATTGAAGGGCTTCGGGATGCGCATTACCTTGTTCGACACGCTGATCGGCCGTTACAAGCAGGAGAGATTCGTGAACGGCTGACCGACAACTTTGGATACGAGTACAACGATGCTGGGATACGCGGCTATCCGGAACTGTTGACCCAGCTCGGTGCGCTCCGAGAAACCGACGACGGCTACGTTCCTGGCCCTAGATCGAGCACCTACGAGGGTCGGTGGCGAGATGTCGACATCTTCCACAACCTCGAACGGTGGATCCATCATCGGGGCCCGACGTTCGATGTCCCAGCTGCTGACATCAAACAGGCGCTCGTAAAGTACTACATGTACCGGGAGTCCGGTGGGTGGGGACGGCACCGCAGCCTGTACAACCGCTTCCTCGACGATTATGTTCGTGAGACCTCGCGAGAGAGCGACGTGGCTCATCCCCAGATTCATCTGTCCGAAGAATACCAGGAGGATGAGCGCATTCGAGACACCCTCAGCGAACAAATCAAAGCGAAGTTCGATGATATCGACGGCCGCGATCTCGCTGGACTTTATGCCGAGACACTCGAGGACATCCTCGCTGCCGAGACCGAGGCGGAAGCCAAGGACCTCCTCTCAGCGGCGAGCCCCGGTATCTCCCGCCGGGACGTCAGAAATGCGTTTGACGAGGAGAGGGAACCGTACACGTTCCCTACTGGATTTTCGCTTTACGACTGGCAATCTGAAGCGATTGACACGTGGTTCGACAACGAGGCCAGCCCATCTGAACGCGGTATTGCGCAGGTGGTGACGGGGGCTGGTAAAACGGTGATGGCGCTTGGTGCCATCGACGAGTGGCTGGACAAGCATCCCGACGGCGTCGTCACGGTTGTTGTGCCGACGAAGGTGTTAATGCACCAGTGGCTCCGCGAGTTCCTCGAGAAATTGAACGTTCCTCCGTCGGAGATCGGCTGGGCGGGAGGAGGCCACAAAGACGATCATAGTGACCGTCGCATCATCGTGAGCATCGTCAACTCCGCCGTCAAGGACGATTTCCTGGCCCAATCGCTCGACGCCGCCGATACTGATGAGCACCTCTTGGTCGCCGATGAGTGCCACCGGTATACGGGGGACGTCCACTCGAAAGTCCTCGAATATCCCAACACCGCGACGATGGGGCTGTCTGCGACCCCGCTGTCGACGATCGATCCGGAGAACGACGAACTCACCGACGATGACGAGTTCCTCCTCGAGAACTTGGGCTCGCTTTTCTACAGGCTGAGTTACAACGAGGGTGTTGACCGCGGCCTCATCTCTGAGTTCACCATCAGCTACGTCGGTTTCGAGCTAACGCCGGCCGAACGTCACACCTACGAACAGTTCTCGAAGAAGGTGTCATCCGCTGTTCGGGATATCGAAGCGCGCCACGGTCACCGACTCGCCGAATTGCGGGGAAACTATTCACAGAATCTACAGACGATTCGCGAGTCGACGGACTCGCCGACGCCGGCGATTGCCAACTTCTTCGAGTACACGAAACGGCGGCGCGAGCTGATCGCCGAGGCGGTTTCCCGACAAGCGATCACGCACCGTCTTCTCGAAGACGCTATCGAAGAAGACAAGAAGACGATCGTGTTCCAGGAACGAATCAAACACCTGGAGCAGATGGTTGCCCCATACGATCAGCGGGATGAGAAGACCCAAACGGGCAAGTACGGCTCGAAGGAGAGCGAACGGGCGAGTCTCTATCAGCAGTACGAGGATGAACTCGACGATATCAATCGCGACCTCGAAAACCTGTTTTTCCGTCGCGATTACGCCCCCGTGATGTACCACTCCGGGCACCGCAATTCGGAGTGGAACGAGTGGGGGATCGAATGGTTCCGGGACGAAGGGTTTGCGAACGTGATGCTGAGTGTCCAGGCTCTCAAGGAAGGGGTTGACGTCCCCTCGGCAGACGTTGGGATCATTCGCGTCTCGTCTGGAAACGTCCGTGATCGCATCCAGACACTCGGGCGCATCCTGCGAACCGGCCACGATCCGGACAGGCCCTCGACGCTGTACGTGCTCTATGCACAGGATACAGTTGACGAACGAATCTTCGAGGAAGTCGACTGGGAGGCCGAAATCGGCGGCACCCATCACTACTACAAGTGGGAGACCAGCGACGAAATCATCAAAGGCGAACTGGAGGGCCCTTCGAAGGAGCACGAACCGGACGTCTCTGCGTATCAACAACCGGAGATTCCCGATCCGGCCGACCTCGAACGCGGGGATCCATATGAGGGACCTCGCCGTGGACGGACTGTGAGCGTCGACACGCAGGGACGCCCGTTTCGTGACACAGCCGATGGCCGTCAGTATATCACGACTCCGGAAGTCGAGGAGGTTGCCGAGTACGTCCACCGCCTCCGCGGCGGCGGTCGCATCATCATCAATGATGCCGACCACATGATCACCGTCACCGATGAAGGGCCGGTCTTTCTGGGAATTCTCGAAGCCAACTCGCTTGACTACGAAGAACAGATGGAGGACGAGGAGGTCCCCGAAAATTTCGAGGAATTTATGAATGAGGGAGACTGATTTAAATATCTCTATTTTAGAAAAGCATAGGCACTGCTAGATTGAGGTCGAACCAGAAGAAGTTCTTCGGAGAAGATTGGCTGTTGTTCGAGAGCGTGAATTGCTGATAACGGGTTCTGCGGATAGAGAGCTGCTCAGACAGAAGGGTTCACTCTAGCAGTGCCTCATATAGCGATTCATATAGCCGGACGTTAATCGGACCATAGAATGATTGGCATATCAAAAAGCAAGGTGACGAGGCTGGAATTGAATCAAGGAGCAGCGAGGACGTTTGTCTGAAGCAGTCTCTGTTGGATGGGACATACAACCGCCGGACTAGACTTGAACGAACGGCGGTGTTGACCTTCTCTCCGCCCTGAAGGGCGAGCTTTCGTCTTGGATCTTCGGTAAACCAGTAGATAGCGTCGAGGGCGACTGCCAGAACGGGGCGGACGAAACGGAACATCGTTGACGCCGGGGGAGTCCACACGA
>CAZVCA010000073.1:0-6568 GCA_964626045.1 uncultured Halobacteriales archaeon
GACGGACGACACAGACATAAGGGGGCTGCGAGACAACAGATACTGCGGCGGGGCGACCGGGGCGACGGCCCCGGCACAGACACCGCATCCAACGTACAGGTCACGGCCCGGAGGGGAAAGGCCTTCAGCCAGAGTTAGTCGTGCCGGGCCCCGCCGGATCTACTTTCGGGGCGCCGCACCAATAAGGCCTGGGGAGATGGCCCCCGTTCCGCCTCGCCTCCCGGTCGTTAGGGCCGCTCACTGGCCGGGGTCTCCTGCTGGAGGGGCGTCACATTTGGACGGTCCCGGCCGTCGTTCAGCAGATGCTCGGCGAAGTACTCGGCCCGGAGCCAGAACCAGTAGTCGTCCATGCTGCCATAGCCGTGCCGCTGGCCCGGAAAGACGAAGAGGTCAAACCGCTTGCCGGCCTCGATCAGTGCCTTGGCCATCCGATAGGTGTTGGCCGGGTGCACGTTGTTGTCGATTGTGCCCGTCGTCAGCAGAAGGTCCCCCTCCAGGTTGCCGGCGAGGTCCGAGTTTTTGCCGATGGAGAAGTCGAAGGAGACCTCCCCGGAGTCGTTCTCGGTCGGCTCCACGCCGTGGTGCGTCTCCGCCCACCAGCGGTTGTACACGTTGTTTTCGTGGTTGCCGGAAGAGGCGACGCCCACGTCGAACACGTCCGGGTACTGCAGGAGGGACGCCGTCGTCAAAAAGCCGCCGCCGGAGTGCCCGTAGATGCCCACGCGATCCCCGTCGATGAAGTCGTGACGGGCCGCGAGCTGCTCGATCGTGGCCTTCTTGTCCGCGAGCGGATAGTCCCGCAGGTTGCCGTAGCCGTAGGTGTGGTACCACCGCGAGCGATCGGGATGGCCGCCCCGATGCCCCGCCACCACCACGATGAAGCCCAGCTGGGCGAGGCCCACCTCGTCCCCGCTCGGGGCGAAGGCCTTCGGCACCGCCTCCGTCTGGGGCCCCGGATAGACGTAGGTGATGACCGGATACTCCTTCTCCGGATCGAAGTCGAACGGCTTGTACATCACGCCGTGGAGGTCCGTTACCCCGTCGGCCGCCGTCACCTCGAAGGGCTCCGGCATCTGCCAGCCCGCCTCGTTTAGGCTGCTCAGGTCGGCCGTCTGCAGCTCCGTCACCACCTCGCCCTCGGCGTTTCGGAGGACGGCCCGGGGGACGGTGTCCACCCGGCTGTGGTTGTCGACGAAGAACCGGGCCGACTCGTTCATCGTTGCGCTGTGGTCGGCGTCGCCGGGGTTCAGGAGCTCGACCCCCGACCCGTCGAGTTGGACCCGGTAGAGGTGGTCGTAGTACGGGTCTTCGCCCGCCTCCCGGCCGTTGCCGGAGACGTAGGCAACGCCCTCCTCCTCGTCGACCGCCTTCACCGCGTCGACGTGCCAGTCGCCCTCGGTGAGCTGGGCCTCCACCGTGCCGTCCGGCCCGTAGCGGTACAGGTGCGACCATCCGTCGCGCTCAGAGAGCCAGAGCACGTCGCCGTTCGACAACAGCTCCGGGCGCTGGGTGTGGAAGTACTTGTTGAACCGCTCCTCCACGACCGTTCGCTCGATCTCCCCAGTCTCGGCGTCGGCCACCACCAGATCCGCCTTCGTCCGGTCGCGGCTGTGCCGCTCGTACCAGAGGGCGTCGGACCCCTCCGAGAGCCAGACCCGGCGGCGCGGCGCCTCGGAGCCGGGATAGCGAAACTGCCGGTCGTCGAGGATCGAGAGGCTCTGATCCGTCCAACCCGTGTCCGCGACCCGGGTCTTCTCCATCGCCTCCAGGTCGTAGATCCAGAGCTCGTCGCGCCCGACGCTGTCCTCGCCGGGCATCGGGTACTTGAAGGTCTCCAGCTCGGGCCGGTCGTTGCCGGTCGCGTGCACGACCCACAGCTCCTCGACATCGCGCAGGTCCGACCGGACGAGCGCAAAGCGACGCGAGTCCTTCGCCCAGGAGATGTCGACCGCCTTGCGCTCCCCTTTCTCCTCCTGCTTCTTCGTGTCTGTTTTCCCCCGTCCATCATTGTTGGCCGCGTAGCTGTAGTACTTTTCGCCGTCTTCCGTCAGTCGCGTCTCCTCCAGGTCGAGCTCCTCGACGGCTTCTTCCGCGTCCTCCCCATCCTCGCCTCGGCGGGCATCGAGCACCTTCTCGTACGCCGCCCCATCCATCATCCAGAGGTCGTAGTTGCGGGCAAAAACGACCGTCTCGCCATCCGGGGAGACGTTGGCCCAATCGGGATGATCGTCCGGCTCTTCGTAGTCTTCGAGCTCGCGGAGGGTCTGCGTCCTCACGTCGTACTCGAAGTGGAAGACCTTCTGCTCGGTCTCCTCGTCGGCCCCGGCGCCTTCTTTGTCCTGTTTTTGCTGCTCCTCCTCCACGTCCTCCACATCCTCGTCCTTCACCTCCTGCGAGGAGGTCACGTCGAACTGAAGGGTCGTCTCGTCGACGAAGCGGATGTTCTCGATGGGCAGGTGTTTGGCGTCCCACGGGTCCTGCGTGATGCGCGTGAGCTCGGACGCCAGGCGCTCACGGTCGAACAGCTCGCGCTGCGTGCCGTCTTCGGGGTCGACGATCCAGTAGCGCGTGCCCTCGGCGGTTTCGAAGTCGTACCAGAAGCCCTCCCGGCCCTCGATCCACTGCGGATCGACGGTCAGGTCGTAGGCCATGTCCTCAACCTTGTACGGGGCGAAGCGCTCGGCAAGCTCGTAGTTGGCCGCCCCCGGGCCGCCGACGCGTCCCTCTTCGTCGGCGGCCTCCTGCCCAAACGCGGGCGCCGCGGGCCGCCCCACGACCACGGCCATCAACACCGCGCCAACGAGGAGCAACGGGCACGTGGATACACGAGTGGATGAACAATGGGATACGAAGGAGCTTCGGACGAACGAGAGGTGCATCGACGACAACTTAGAACTGACGGGAAGACGCGAGGACGGGATGTGAGGTGAAAACCAAACACAAGCTACATCAGAGCCCCCCTCGAACGCAACCGCCAGCGGGCTCCATCCATGAATTGCATCCCGGCCCGAATCAGCCGCACCAGCGGACCGTGGGGACGAACCCACCGTCCGCCCCCCGCATTCCGACAGTCATGGTGCCCGGCAGCATCACTGCGCGTTTGCCCTCGTGCCCGTGCACCATGGTGCCCTTCTCAGTAGTGCCACGGCACGTCGCTCCAGTCCGGCTCGCGGCCCTCCAGAAACGCGTCGCGGCCTTCCTGCGCCTCGTCGGTCATGTACGCCAGGCGCGTGGCCTCCCCCGCGAACACCTGCTGCCCCACGAGCCCGTCGTCGGCCATGTTGAAGGCGTACTTGAGCATGCGGATGGCCGTGGGGCTCTTGCCGTTGATGGTCTCGCCCCAGTCGAGCGCCGTCGATTCCAGGTCCTCGTGCGGCACCGCCTCGTTGGCCATGCCCATGTCGACCGCCTCGTCCGCCGAGTAGTCCTTGCCGAGGAAGAAGATCTCGCGCGCCTTCTTCTGTCCCACCTGCTGCGCCAGCAGGGCCGAGCCGAAGCCGCCGTCGAAGCTGGCCACGTCGGGGTCGGTCTGCTTGAACGTGGCGTGCTCGGCGCTGGCGAGGGTGAGGTCGCAGACGACGTGCAGGCTGTGCCCGCCGCCCACGGCCCACCCCGGCACCACGGCAATCACCACCTTGGGCATAAAGCGGATGAGGCGTTGCACCTCCAGGATGTGCAGGCGCCCGGGGCGCGTCGCGTCGGGATCGCCCGCCTCGTCCTCGTACTGGTACCCGTCTTGGCCCCGAATCTGCTGGTCGCCGCCCGAGGAGAAGGCCCACTTCCCGTGTTTTTCCGAGGGGCCGTTGCCGGTGAGCAGCACGCAGCCCACGTCGGCGCTTCGACGGGCGTGGTCGAGGGCCTGGTAGAGCTCGTCCACCGTCGGCGGGCGGAAGGCATTCAGCACCTCGGGGCGGTCGAACGCAATCCGCACCGTGCCGTGGTCGACCGATCGGTGGTAGGTGACGTCGTCAAAGTCAAACCCGTCGACGGGCGTCCACGCGTCGGGGGCGAACAGGTCGGAGACCATGCGAGACTGTAGGGGTTGTGCAAGGGAGAGTGCATCGGGCGGCCCCGTTGCCGGCCGCCGCGAGGTCGCCTACGACTGTGAGGGCGCCGCGCCCGTGAACCAACGGCGCAGGACGCGCTCGGCGGGCTTGCCCTGCGGGGTGAAGGCGGTCGGCCCCTCCACCTCGGCCGGCGGGTGCCACTTCCAGATGATGCCGCCCTTCAGCCAGGGCGCCCGGCCCACGGTGGACAGGAAGGCCCGGTAGCAACGGGCCTGGAGGGCCGCGTCGGGCGCCGCGCCGTCGTCGCGCTCCGGCCATTCCCAGGGCCGCGCCGCCGCCCCTTCGGCACTCCGGTAGCCGACCTCTGTCAGGAGCACGGGGCGCCCGGTGCGCTCGTGGATCTCTGCCAGGGCCGCCCGGTGCGGGCCCCAGCCCGTCCGGAGGGCCGCGAGCGACGGGTCCGTGGCGTCCGTAAGGGGAAAGTAGGCCTGCACGCCGACGTAGTCGAGCGCGTCCCAGAACTGGATGCTGTCATACGCCTTGTGCCAGTTGGCCGCGTAGGTGAGGTTGCCGTCGTAGACGGTGCGGGCTGCCTCGGCGAGGCCGCGCCAGAAATCCGGCCGCTCGGTGGCCGACCGGGTGAGCTCGGTCCCCAGCACGAGCGCGTCGGCGTCCACCTCCGCGGCGAGGCGGGCGTAGAGCATGAGGAAGCGGCGGTAGTCGGCCTCCCACGCCGCCCAGTCGGCCTCGGTGTCGAAGCCGATGTCGCTCCGGTCCTGGGCCTCGTCGTACCCGCCCACCCACAGGTGCGGCTTCAGGATGACGCCCATCCCCAACGCGTCGGCCTGGCGGGCGAGGGTGCGGACGCCCCGGTGCGACTCGCTGTACCAGCCGTCGCCCGTGTCGGCCCGGACGGTCGGCACGTCGGGCGCCTTCTGCCACCCGAACGCGACCAGGGTGAGGTGCGTCACGCCGAGGTCGCGGAGCCGCACGAGCAGGCTGGAGTCGGGGCGGTTGCGGGCATCGAGCGTCACGGAGCGCACGTCGAAGATGGGCTCCGACGGCGCAAGCGTGTCGGCGGCCGCCGGCGGCGCCCCGTCGGTCTTTCCGCACCCGGCCCCGGCGACGAAAAGCACGCCGAGGGCGAGCCCAGTCGCGAGACACAGACAGTGGAGCGGCTGGCGCACGGGACTGAGGACACTAGTTTAAGGACGCGCCGCCTAAACTCTCCGCGGGCTCGGGTGTTGCCTCTCTGGCGGACACCCCGTCGCCCCTCCCGGCAGACCGGTGGGCACTCGACGTGGGCCGCTACGCACTTTTCAGTGTGCGTCGTCTTTGTACCTTAAGGCCCACGTCCCTGGAGCCTTTCGGGACGCCTCGCGGTCTTTGCACTGGATCGATCATTGCTGTATGCCAACGTACGACGTTGCCATCATTGGGGGCGGAATTGTGGGCCTCGCCACGGCCTACCGCCTCACCGAGCAGTACCCCGACGCCGCCGTCACCGTACTGGAGAAGGAGGACCGGGTGGCAGCCCACCAGACGAGCCACAACTCCGGGGTCATTCACTCGGGCATCTTCTATGAACCCGGCTCGCTGAAGGCGGAGAACTGCCGGACGGGCAAGCGCGCCCTCGTCGAGTTTTGCGAGCGTGAGGACGTCGACTACGAGATGTGCGGCAAGGTCATCGTGGCCGCCGACGAGAGCGAGGTCCCCGAGCTGGAGCGGATCGAGGCCAAGGGCCGCCAGAACCAGGTGGACTGTACCCGCATCGGCCCGGAGCGCCTGCACGAGTTGGAACCCCACGTGCAGGGCGTGGCGGGGCTCCACGTGCCGGCGGCCGGCATCGTCGACTACGAGGCGGCGGCCGAGGCCCTGGCCGATCGCGTGGAAGACCGCGGGCACCCGATCCGGACCGGGGCCGCCGTGCGCGACCTGCACGTCACCCCAAACCACGTGACGGTCGACACCACGGCCGGCGCCGTGCAGGCCCGCCATGCCGTCAACTGCGCCGGCCTCTACGCCGACCGCATCGCCGAGATGAGCGGCCAGGACCTGAACACGAAGATCGTGCCGTTTCGCGGCGAGTACTACGAGCTCGTGCCGGAGCGGCGGTCCCTCTGCGAGCACCTCGTCTATCCGGTGCCCGACCCGGCCTTTCCGTTCCTCGGGGTCCACTTTACCCCGACGGTGGACGGGCGCGTGGAGTGCGGGCCGACCGCCGTCCTCGCATTTGCCCGCGAAGGGTACGGCCTCACGGACATTGACTGGGGGGAGCTCCTGGAAATTCTCACGTATCCGGGCGTCCAGAAACTGTCTGCCCGCCACTGGCAAAAGGGCCTCCGCGAGCTGCTCCAGTCGATGAGCAAGCGGGTCTACCTGCGGGCCGCCCGCCAGCTGATCCCCGAGGTGCAACTGGACGATTTCACGAAGCCGTGGGCCGGGGTGCGGGCCCAGGCCCTCCGGCGCGACGGCACCCTGGTCGACGACTTCCTCATCCGCGAGACCGACCGGGTCGTAAACGTCATCAACGCGGCCTCGCCCGCCGCCACCTCGGCGCT
>CAZVCA010000074.1:0-2201 GCA_964626045.1 uncultured Halobacteriales archaeon
CTGGGGTAGAGTGTGCTTTACCAATTAAGCTAACCCCGCATATTTGAAGAGGAAGCCAGGAGTTGCACCTGAACTTCGATCCTGGTCGGATCACGCTCTCTACTGAGCTACTTCCTCATATAACTTACAGAAAAATAGTCATAATTAAAATAATTAAACCTGCTACTTGAATTCCAGTTCCAAATCCATTACCGTTACTACCAATAGCTCCCCAAGGCGGGACACATAATATCACACCTAATAAGAAAAATGGACTAACACAATCCATAACATTATTCTCCCATATTACTCATTCAACTGTTTATCCTGATATTCTTTCTTTTTCTTTTCTTTCTCTTCCATTGTTTCCTGGTCGCCGTAAAGCAATTTCTCTTCCATATCCTCTTCATTCTGGTCTTTCTTCTTCTTTTTAGGGTCTTGTAAGTACTTTTCTTTTTCTCATTGCTTACTCATATTTATTTACCTCATTTCTTTTATTTACTATAACTTCTTCCATTCCAGAAAGCAAACTCCATTTTTTCTGTACTTGATTCTGGATTTGTTCGTATCTCTCTATTATATAAGGAATAAATCCCATTTCTTGTTTTATATCCAAATAACCTTTCTCCATCATATAAACCACTATAACATCAGAGATTTTCCCATGTAAATAGTCATTTATCGGTAGTGAAAATCCATCTTCTTCCAAACTTCCATAATAATCCAAAGGATAACGGTTGTACAGAATAAACTTGATACTTTCCTTGAGGTCTGAATTAGTTGCTTTTCTCCTTTTACTGGATTTATCAAATTGTCTATACTTGTCTATCAATCTCTGGTCAAGAAAGTGTTTATATGAGAAGGACTTCCAGAGATAAAATCCTGTCTCCATATATTTATCTAAGTCAATATTCTGCCATTTTGTATTAAGATAAACTGCCAATGTATTTATATTCTCTTTGTTTACCTCACTTAGTTTGTTATATGTACTCTCCCATTTCTTATCAGATGGGTACTCAATGTCTTTACCTTTTGCTTTCTGATATGAATACCATATATCCTTCTCTGTGATCATACTAAGGCAACTTCTTTTTGTAAAGTTTCAGAATAGAATTTATGTACTTTGACAAGTTATCATTCTCCTCAAAAAACAGGTCATCTCTTAGTTTTCAGTGGTCATAATCAAATGCCTCTTTTCTCTTGTCCTCATCATTACACAAATCTTCAATTGTGTCAATCATTTCTTCATCTGTTTTACAAGTGTGCTTTAATCCATGATAAGGTTCAACATGAGAATATACAGCAGGTATTCCTGCTGCTGTAAATTCCTGTGCTTTTATCCAACTCTTTGATTTATTGAATTCGTTCAGTTCTAATGGTGCAATTCCTAAATCAGGTTTCATTTCCTTCATTTTTCTTGGAAATTCAATAACTTTCTGCCAAGGAATCTGAGTCATATCACCTGACTTTACCAAATCTCTCAATTCATTGGGTACTGCACCTATAAATACTCATTCGTACTTATCTATTGTTTTCCTCATAAATTCCAATAATTCACTACCGAAATCTCCACCTTCTTTTCCACTTCCAGGTAATGCAAAGTGATTTGCACTTCCTTGTCATAGAATACGTGGTTTCTCTCTTTGTATTGGTCCATTGTATTCTACTTCCCCTCATAGAAATTTGGGAAGTCTGTTTATATTCACTGACACATTATCATTAAATTTGAGTAATTTCTTCTTGAGTGTAGGAGTGGACACTGTTACTCCATCACATGCTTCAATAATTGCTTTTGCTGTGTCTCTATATTTAGAATAATATTGACTAGCGAAGTTTCAATCAGGAATATCAAGTAAATCATCATCAAGTTCGTAAAATAACTTGGTTCCTGTTTGTGGTTGTATTTTATCTTTGAATAAGTAAGCAACTTTCAAATGATTTTCAGTTGCAGATCTTTGAAATATAGTGAATTCTTTATTTCGGTAGTAGTTCGGATCTAGAACAAAATTCATTCCGTATTGAGGCATGAAAGTTATGTTTTTTCACCTGTATTGATAGAGACAAAGTGTCGGTAGAATAACTCTCACATGACCACATCCTGCTGAGTCACCAAGAAAAGTGTGTCAAGATAAATTCTTATTGTCTCCTAACTTAAACAGTTTATCCTTTTTGGACATGTTGGACTCCTTTTAGTTTTTATCTTCAAACAATATTTTATCAAG
>CAZVCA010000074.1:2301-3554 GCA_964626045.1 uncultured Halobacteriales archaeon
ATATATCCGGCAGCCTCTATCTTATTAAGTAATCTCACCATTTTCTTGATATATTCCTGATACTTATATTCGGGATCAACTGCCAGAGATAGAGTATGTGCATATCTTCCTACCAAATGTTCTACATCATTATATTTAGTATGGTAACCAGCACCACCCAAGTACCTGAATTCAACATGAGTTTCATCTTCATCTCTTTCTATCTTTCTTATAGCATCATGATGTTGCCCTACTAACTTCTTTGCTTTACTTACGCCAATGTCCTGACCTAGTAGACTTTGAAAATAATCTTTTATCTCATCAGGTGATGCTCTCTCTATTTTACTTTTCACTTCTCTTGCATAATTACTATTCACTCTTTCAGGAAAAAACAAATAGATGTATTCTTCTTCTGTAAAGAGTATTAGTTTAGCCATATCTATCTCTGAAGCACTGGGGAAACTCATATGAAAATGAAGACCACAACTCGGATTAGTTCCTCCTTGTGCTCCTATGAAATCAAAGATTTTGGGTAAAATTTCAATGAAATCAGGCAGTTTCATGGGTGGTGATTTCATTTCTATGCCACCTTCATCTGCTATACTACTATCAAATTCAAATGCTCAAAGACCTTCTGTTTTTGTTTGGTCTATATCTCCATAACCACCAATTTCATATTTGTCTATAAAATCTGCTTGAGATACTAGATTAGGAATAATTTCTTTGGCCACACTTTCTCAGTTTGTCTCATCACTGATATCTCCTATATTAAGACGGTTTGGAGGTGTAGGTTCATTATCTTCTGGCCATGTCAAGTCCAAACTTCTTTCTTCATACTTATCAAGATAATCCTCAAGATCACTAGAAGGTCTGAGGTCTTCCTGTTCTAAATCAGATTTTTCATCCTGAGCTTGATCTAGTCTTGTTCTCGCATCATCGAGTTGTTCTTGGAAAATTTCTTTATCTGCTTCATATTCAGCATATTCTAATTCATCTTCAAGTCAATCTATTTCATTTTTAAGTTCAGATATATCGTCTTCTATTTGTTCTCTTTTTCGTTCTAATTCTCTCAAATCAGATATTCAATCTTCATATGCTTCCTGAGCAGCACCAAAATCTTCTCTTGCTTGCTCTGAATCACCTGTTCCTGAATGGGCCATAGCATCAGAAATAAACTCAAACTCAGCACCAATGACTATATTATCATTATTCAGTGCATCTTTTACTTCATCTCTTGATATCTTCTCATATAAGTAATTTCAAAATCGCAATTT
>CAZVCA010000074.1:3654-6442 GCA_964626045.1 uncultured Halobacteriales archaeon
CTTTTACTTCATCTCTTGATATCTTCTCATATAAGTAATTTCAAAATCGCAATTTCTTATTCCTCCAAAATTATTCACTACCATCTATAATCTTTTGTACGTTTGGCTGTTCCCTCAACCATCTTAGGTACTGAAGATATTGTCTAGTTCCTTGGTCCCTAGTTACTCTCTTCTCTTCCCCTGTATTTTCGTCTTTAATCGTAATTTCCTTATTTCCTGTGTAACACCAAACACACTTATAGACATCATCATCTACTGAAATGGTGAAATCAGGGTGGAAAAAGTGACGGCACATAGTACATTGTGGCATTTTACATTCTCCTTTTTACATTATATTCATTTTTATTTATATTACATACTACGAAAAAATACTACTTGAATATCTTCTTTCAATCCAAATTCTTCTGCTTGACTTCTACTAGCCATAAACAAGTCAATTCTCTTCTCGTACCTTTCATTCATCAAATCGTTCACACGAAATACTCCATAACCTACAATATATACTCTCATACCCAAATATTTTTGTAAATCTCTTGAAACTGCACATGTACCCCCTGGTATAGGAGTTTCCATCAATGCAGTCCTGTCTGGATTACTATTTGTTTGTCTTACTTCACCAGAATAAGCAGTTATATCAACTTGATGAGAGTATGTTCCTTCCCCACCTTTTATTATCACCATTTTCTTTGTATTATTCTTTTGTTCGGTGTCTTGACCAGCAGGATTTGCTAACATAAGAAAATAAGCGAGTACAATACTGACAATCAAAGTTAATAACATGACAATATTTCTTATCATATCTTATCTCTCCTTATTTCTCCACTTCTAGTAGTATAGTACACCCACTTTACTCTTACATATCTCAATGTCTCAAGACAATAAGGACAGGGAAATGCAAGAGAAAATCTACCACTTGTATTTATTCTTACTACCAAGATAGAAGTACCATTGAGTTTCCCCCAATCAACTCCTTTTACTGCGTCCTGTTCAGCATGAAGAGTATGTTCCCATTTCCTGTATTTGGAAGGAATATTACTAGAACGAAACTGGTTTCTACCAGAAGAAATAATCCTATTTCCTTTGAATATAACAGCACCCATTCTATATATAGGATGGTCAGATTTCTCTGCTTCCTCTATTGCCAATTTATGTACACCACAATTCATTATTCACCCCCGAATATCCTGTTTGTCTTCTTTTCCTTGAGTAATTTGATGAGTACATCTCCGTGGCAGGGCAAAGGTTTACAATAACATCCAAGTGTCAATCCGTCAAGTTCCTCTATTTGGTCGATGAGACTTGAATTTCTGATGTATTCCTCATATTTTTGGATTACTTCTTCTCTTGTTCCATCTTTCCCAATTTTATAGGGATTCCCCCATTTAGAACCTCTTCCTATATATACATCATAATCTTCATGTTTGAGATTTACCACTTTGGTCATGTTATTCCTCTATATAAAACAAATCTTCAGGGATAGTAGGTTCTACACTCTCTATCCAATGATAATTGAAAACAAGATATGGGTCTTCTTTCACATATATTACATTAGGGTCAAACATATTCCTTCTCAATACTGTAAATACTTGGCCTATATATTTCCTGACAGAATGAAGTGTCATTACACTTCTGTTACCTTTCCTAATCTCTTCTCTAATTTTCTCTTCACTCTTCAATCTTACTTTTTTGCCAACTATATCTTCCATAACTTATTCCTCTATTTCAAATAATTCATCTGGTACGAAATAATTATGTTTTATCCATCTAGTTGTGAAAATCCAGAACGAACCGTCTTCTTTAATAGAAAACCAAGTTTCATCTTCAGGAGTATAATAAGTACTTGTTATTTTACTGATAGTGACAATCCTGTTAAAATAAGGTTCCTTATCCCTATTACAACCTGGGAGTGAAACATTACTACCAGGAAAAGGAACTAATTTTACTTTCATTCCGGGTTTTAATTGCATACTACAACTTTCCCTTTTTGTTGTTTCTACAAGCCTTTTTATCCTTGGATTTTTTCCTGTCAGGGTGAACGATTGGCTTATTGTTGGGAATATTAACTCTGGTCTTTATATCCCTGTCAGGATTAATTGTAGTAATGTGTTCCTTTTTATTTTTCCTGGCCATGATTATTCTCCTTGTGAGATTTTGGTTTCCCCTCATTTCCTGAATATAAGATAACATAGGATTATATGGTTGTCAATAGAAAGAAAACCCGCCAAATAGGGATCTGGCGGGTCTGAATGGTAGGGGCAACGGGACTTGAACCCGTATTAGGACTTTTTTGTCCTGACACCCAATTATAAGTTGGGCCCTCTACCAGTTGAGGTATACCCCTATAATCCTAGTCCTTTTCATAGATTGGTTTACCATTCTCATCCTTGAGAAAGTCATTCATATCAACAGTATGACCATCATCTACTACAATATAATTAGTCCACCTTTCTCCCTTTCTTACCATGTTTTCCAAGTTACCATCATTTCTCCTGATTGTAGTAATGGGGAGCATCGGTACTATTTCTTGAATTTGCTTTTTTCTTCCTCTCGCTAGTAGTATAATCATAATATCACCTCTAATGTAGTATGTCTCTCATCAACCTTTTCATTTGGTTGTCTGGTGTCAGCCTGAATATCATCTGATATTGGGCCTTACCTTACAGCTGTGAGATCCAGCTTCGGCAGTATTGATATGGCTCTACCGCGGCCGTTGAAAAATCTCATAAAATGTATAAATGGTGGGCCAGGCAGTACTCGAAACTGCAACCTTGGGTTTAGCGCTACCACT
>CAZVCA010000075.1:0-6253 GCA_964626045.1 uncultured Halobacteriales archaeon
GACGTGAACTCCTCGTACAGCTGGGCGGCCAGGGTCTTGTTGTGGGCGATGACCAGCGTCGGCATGTCCAACTCCTCGAGCATCCACGAGACGGTGTTCGTCTTTCCCGACCCCGTCACGCCGAGCAGCGTCTGTTTGTCCATGCCCGACTCGAACCCCTCGACGAGGGCCTCGATCGCCTCGGGTTGATCGCCGGCCGGATCGAACGGGGCCTCGACCCGAAACGACCGGTCGACGTCGGGCCGATCGGGGGACAGTGGCCCAGCCGTATCGCTCATTATCGGGACGGAGGGGATCCAGGAACTTACGTCCAATCCATCCGGCGAACGGATGTCCTCGCGGTCGACCAGCACAGAGACGGGGGATTCAATGTGGCTAACAGGTGGCCGTTGTCTCGGACCCACAGCGTGCCACGCCGCCAGCGACGCCAGCGGCCGGGAACCGGTCGCGTTTCGATATGCCGGTTGCCCGCTATTTTCGAACTGTGGGCGCGGTATCGATCACATGGGATGGGGTGGCCCGATAATCGTTAAAAAAGGGTCGGACTGGTCATTCTCCATGCGACATGCAGCCGCGGCCCTCCCGACCGGCAACGTGTGGCTTATGTATTACCGAGTGAAACAACCCGGTAATGAAACGTCGCACGCTGCTGCGTTCCGTGGGAGCGGCCGGCCTGACCGCCGTCACCGGCTGTCTCGGTTCCCCCGAGCCGACTGGTGGCACCCTTCGAGTCGCCACCTACGAGCCATTCATCGACGCGCCCAGCGTGAGCCCGGGAGAGTGGATCAAGTCCCAGTTCGAATCCATCTACCCCGACGCGAGCATCGAGTGGCTCACGCCGGATGCCGGTCTCAATCACTTCATCCAGCAGGCCCAGCAGACGACCGTCGAAGCCGACGTCTACGTCGGCATCAACGCCGATGACCTGGTCCTCGTCGACGAAACGTTGCCGGAAACCACACTCTTCGATCCGGTCCCCACCGATGAGATGAGCCACGCGGACGCGATCATCGATGATCTTAGATTCGATCCGGGTGAGCGGGCCCTTCCCTTCGATACCGGGTTCATCAGTCTGGTCTACGATGCCGGGGAAATCGACGCCCCGACCGGGTTCGACGATCTGACGAAACCGGCTTACGAAGACACGCTCTTGCTGCAGAACGCCCAGACGAGTGATCCCGGGCGGGCCTTCCTCCTCTGGACGATCGCCAATCAGGGCGAGGACGGGTATCTCGACTACTGGGACGCGTTGGTCGGGAACGGGGCCCAAATCCTCGGTGACTGGAACGCGGCTTACACGGCCTACTCGAACGCGGAGCGGCCAGCCGTGGTCTCCTATTCGACCGATCAAGTCTATGCCCACCGGAACGACGTCGACATGGAGCGCCATCAGATCGCTTTCCTCGACGACCAGGGCTATGCCGTGCCCGAGGGGATGGCCCGTTTCGCAGACGCCACGAACCCCGACCTGGCCACCAAGTTCGTCGATTTCATGCTCTCCCCCGAGGTCCAGGCCGAAATCGCCGTTCGGAACGTCGCCTTCCCCGCCACCTCGACGGCCGAACCGCCCGAGGATTTCAGCATGTACGCCCACCGGCCCCCGGAGACGGTCACCCACACCTACGAGGAATTAGCCGGCTCACTGGACACCTGGGTCGAAACCTGGGCCCAACAGATCGCCGGCGGGTGACATGAGCACTCGTTTCGGACCGATCGCCTCGCGGCTGCGAACCCGACTCGAAGCGCAGGCGCTGGAGCTTTCCGTGGTCCTGACCGCGACGGTCCTCGTGGTCATGTTTTACCTGCCGGTCGGGACGGTCCTCGGGAAGGCCTTCGGGGGCACGGTCGATGGGTCTGTCCCGGTATTTGCCGTTCTCGGATCGGAGTTCTATCTCGGCGCTGCAAGTGGCCTCCTCACGGACCCCGCCGGTGTGCCAGGCGGACTTCTCGCGTGGGGGCAGGCCGGGTTCCCGGCCGTCGATTTCGGGCTCGTGGGCTTTACGATGTACCAGGCGGCGCTGTCGACGGTCGCGAGTCTCGCCCTCGGGATCCCCGGCGCCTATCTCCTCTCCCAGTACTCCTTTCCCGGCCGCCGAACGATCCGCTCGCTCACGATGGTTCCCTTCGTGCTCCCGTCGATCATGGTCGCCATCGGGTTCGTCGCGATGTTCGGCGATCAAGGGCTGCTCAACGACCTGCTCGCACTGGTCGGGCTCGGGCCTGTTTCGGCGATGTACACCCTCGAACTCATCGTCCTCGCCCACGCGTTCTACAACGCGCCGCTCGTGACCCGGATTGTGACAGCCGCCTGGGAGGGCATCGATCGCCGGATGCTCGAAACGGCCCGGGGGTTGGGCGCCGGGCCCTCCCGGGCCTTTTTCGACGTCGCCGTTCCACAATTGCTCCCCGCCGTCCTCACGGGGGCCCTGCTCACATTCCTGTTTACGTTCATGTCCTTCCCGATCGTGTTGGCCCTGGGTGGGCTCCAGCTCGCGACCGTCGAGGTCTGGTTGTACGCCCGCGTCCAGCAACTCGAGTTGGCCCAGGCAGCGGGGTTGGCAGTGTTGGAAACGGGGATCACGCTCACGCTGACCTACGCCTACCTTCGCTACGAGCGCGGCGACGGCGCGTTTGGTGGCCTCGGTGGCGGCGGGGATCGGGCGGCGCTTTTCGGATCACTCCGTGATCCACGGCGGCTTGGTCTGTTGGCCTACGGCCTGGTCGTCGCGGTCGTCTTCCTCGGCCCGCTCATGAGCATGATCGTCGAGAGTGTCACCGGCCCCAGCGGGTTCACGACCCAGCATTACGCGTTCCTGCTCGACCGGCAGCTCACGGGGGCCCCGTTCCAGATCAAGCCACTCCCCGCGATCCGCAACTCGCTTTTCTTCGGGGTCGCCACGCTGCTGGTCGCCGTCCCGATGGGCGTGACAGTGGCAATCGTCGAGGGGAAACAGTTCCTGGGGAATCGGGCGATCACCGCCCTCCTGATGGCGCCACTGGCGGTCAGCGGGATCGTGCTCGGGCTGGGGTTGCTCCAGAGCCTGGTCTTTGGCACCGAACTGTTCGGCGTCCGCGTGTCGGTCACGGGCCCGATCGCGATCGTCGCGGCCCACGCCGTCGCCGCCTATCCCTTCGTGGCCAGAACCGTGTCACCCCTGATTCGACGGGTCGACCGGGGGCTGATCGAGTCCGCCAGGGTCCTGGGCGCCACACGGGCACGCGTCCGCCGCGATATCGAACTCCCCCTGGCCGTTCCCGGCATCGTCGCCGGTGCCGCCCTGGCCTTTGCGATCAGTATCGGGGAGTTCGATTCGACAGTCGTTTTGGCGAACGGCGCCGGGAGCTACACCATGCCGGTCGCCGTCGAGCGATACGTGGGGAACCGGACCCTCGGGCCGGCCACGGCGATGGGCACGCTCCTGCTTGTCGTGACGGGGATCAGCTTCGTGGTGATCGACCGACTCGGCGGGTGGTGGGACCCATGACGGACCTGTCAATCGACGGCGTCACCAAGACCTACGGCGAGGCGATCGCCCTCGACTCGGTGGATTTCACGGTTCGAGACGGTGAGTTCTTCACGCTCGTTGGGCCCTCGGGGTGTGGGAAAACGACCACGCTCCGGATCATCGCCGGCCTCACCGAGCCAGAGGCTGGTCAGGTGCGGATCGGCGGCCGATCGATGGCCGGTGTCCCGCCGGAGGAGCGCAACGTCGGCATCGTGTTTCAGAAGTACGCGCTCTTTCCCCACCTCTCCGTCGCGGAAAACGTCGGCTATGGACTCAAGTTTCATTCGCTGCCGACCGGTGAGTCCCGGGCCGACCGGGTGCGCGATCTCCTCGAGCTCGTCGATTTGGACGGGATGGGCGATCGCGATCCCGAGACCCTGTCCGGGGGGCAACGCCAGCGGGTTGCACTCGCCCGGGCACTGGCGCCGCGACCGGATCTCCTCTTGCTCGACGAGCCCATGAGTGCCCTCGATGCTCGATTGCGCGATCGATTGTGCCACACCGTCCGGGACATTCAGCGAGAGTTGGGCATAACGACTGTGTACGTGACCCACGACCAGGCCGAGGCACTCGCGGTCAGCGATCGGATCGCAGTCATGCAAGAGGGGACAATCGAACAGATCGGGCCGCCGGATGCGGTATATCGGGACCCAGCGAGCCGGTTCGTCGCCGAATTCGTCGGTGAGAACAACCTCTTCGAGGTCAGATCGGTCCGCGGGGCGGTCGCGACTGTCGAGGCCGGCTTCGACATCCACGTCGGAAACCCCGTGTCACCTGGTGATACACTCGCTGTTCGACCCGAAGCGATCCACCTCGGGTCCGACGAGATAGTCCTGGAACCCACGCTCGAACGGGCCGCCTTTCACGGAACCGGCTATACCCTTCACTGTCGACTTGGTGGGCGAGAACTGCTCGTCGAATCCCCACGCGAGCCACCCGAGCCGTTTCAGGTCGGGTTTTCGAGCGATGCCGTCCAGGTGCTTCGGGATGCTGACGGTTAGGGGACCACGCCGACAGTGAGTAAGGTGCCATACGTTCGGTACCGTTCGACCATCCCTTTGCGGGTGTCGAAGGATTCGGTCGGGAACGCCTCCTCCGGCGGGATATCGACCTCGCGGTCGGGAATGTTGTCCTGGGCGGCCACGTGAAAGCCGGCCGTTTCGAAGGCCTCGCGATACTCCTCGCGGCTCAAGCGACTCATTGGGACCTCGATGAAGTCCTCCCACTCGTGGGAGTGAACGTTTTCCTCGAAGAAATCGACCGCACAGTACACTGTCCCCCCTGGCCGGATGACGCGATGTAACTCCTCGAGAACCGTGGGGACGTCCGCATAATAGATCGCCTCCATCGAGAAGGCATGATCGATCGAGTTCGACCCAAACGGGAGCTGTTCGAAATTGCCCCGCAAAAACCCGATCGCGTCGTCGTCGGTGTAGCCGGCAGCGTTCGAAACCATTTCTGCCGACGCGTCGAGCCCGTATCCACGGCCGATCCCCCGTTCGCGGAGCGCGCGGAGGGCGTAGCCACTCCCGGTTCCAAGATCCAGCACACGGTCACCCGCCTCGATCGGCATCCGCGCGAGGGCGACTTTCGCGGTGTGCCAGTGTCGCTCCTCCATCCCGCGATCCCGTCCGTCTTCGGCCCAGGCGTCGAATGTCTCCCGGATAGTCACAGCTCACCAGTGCCTCGCATACCCGCTTCAACTCGGGCCACGATGAAAACGCCTCCGACCGAACACACCGCGTTGGTCGAACCGGTCGGGAAAATTACTCAGGAGCGGTCGGGCGTGTCGGAGCCCTCGCGCCAGGTTTCGGGCACCTCGATGACGTATTTGCCGTCCTCCTGCAACGCGACGATGTGTTCCTCGCGATCGTACAGCTCCATGAGATTGAGTTCGTACTGCCCCGGTTCGACGATGCGGATGCTCTCGAACTGATCGTTGAGTTCCGCACGGAGGTCTTCGAGATCGGTGTTTGCTGCCTCGGGGTCCGGTTCCCCGACAACCTGGCCGTCATCACGCGGGGGTCCCCCCTGGGACGTGTCGGCCGCTTCGGTGTCGTCAGCACCCAACTCACTGGGTGGAACCGTCGGTGTATCGGCGCCAGAGGGGAGGTCCGAAACGTCGGCTATCTCCCCTCTCGCCGACGCCTGGGCGCTGTCTTCAGCCCCTGTTTCCTCCGATGAGAGCGTATCCGCGTCGGATGCTGCGGCCGGCTCCGCATCGCTTTTTGGCTTCTCCGTGGGCTCTTCGTCCCGGGAATTCACGTATTCCCGGACCGTCGACGCTGCGCGGCCGACTTTTCCCGTGACGGAATCTTCGGACACCGGGCGGTCGGGTGGGGTCTCGTCGCGTTCGTAGGTTTCCGGGTTCGCTCCTTCGGGGATGTACTGGAAGGTGTTCCCGCCACACTCCGGACAGCCCGATAGCATCTCCTTCGAGCCGTCGGGAAACGTCGTCTGGCAGTTCGTACACTGGTGGGGCATCCGTTATTTCCCCGAGATGAGTGCCCGAATCAGGGTATCGTCTTTCTGGAGCGAGTGGATCTGGTTGGCGGGCCCGATCACGGTGAGTTTCGCGTTGCTCGGTTCGGCCCCGATCAACCGCGAGAGAAAGCCGCCGCTTTTCGCCTTTTGTTGGGGGAAACTTTCGATCTCGATCCCGGAGAAGTCATCGGGATTGATCTCGGTCATGGTCACCTCGATGAGTTTGGACTCCTCGTCGGGGGTCAGTCCCTCCTCGAGGATGA
>CAZVCA010000076.1:0-3986 GCA_964626045.1 uncultured Halobacteriales archaeon
AAGACGGGCGCGCTGACGCGCTTCAGGAATATGTTGGCTATTGTCTCCACCGTGGGAGTCTCCCCATCCACCGGGCGCTAATGCTCGTCGGGTCGGGTGCGAACGGAAAAGGAACGTTCCTTCACGTGGTCCGGCAGTTGCTGGGGGTGGATAACACTTCGAGCATCGAATTGCAGACGCTCGCGAACGAAAAAGACGCTGTGGCCGACTTCTACGGCTCATTAGCGAATATCGACGACGACCTATCGGCGCGATCGCTGGGGAGAGGGCTTGGTATGCTCAAGAAGCTAGTCGGTGGTGACCGCGTCCGCGCTCGCCGGCTGTATGAAGATGGCTTCGAGTTCGAGGCTACGGGGAAGCACCTGTATGCCGCGAACAAAGTGCCTGACGTGGACGTGCCCGACGACGACGAAGCCTTCTGGCGGCGCTGGCTCCTCGTGGAGTTCCCGAACCACTACCCAACAGACGAGCGCGATCCGACCCTCCGCGACCGGCTCAGCACGGACGAAGCCCTTAGCGGTGTGCTAAACTGGGCGATCGAGGGCTGGGATCGGCTCCTCGAACAGGGTCACTTCTCGGGCGAAGAACGGGAAGCGTGGGCAAAGCGCCGGCGCTGGCAGTCCTGGGGAGAAGTCGTGGATAAGTTCATTTCCGACTGTGTCGAACGTAACGAGGACGCGGACCGAATCTCCACGGGCGACGCCTTCGAGCGCTTCCAGTCGTGGTGTCGGGCAAACGACCTGAAGAGCGACATATCAGCCCAGGGCTTCACGACTAAGCTCAAGAGCGAGGGCGTCGGTTACAAGAAGTCGGTTCGGATTGACGGATCCCCGACCCGCGGATACACTGCGCTGGGTTTTAGTGACGACGTTCCCGACGCGCCCGACGACAACGGCGAAGGTGAAGAGCCGGACGCGGACGCGGACGCGACCTCATTAGGGTCATTTGACGACGGCGACGGTGAAGACGACGACAGCCTGCGTGCGCTCGAAGACGCCGCCAAACAGGCGATCGTCAACCGCCCAAACACCGACCGACTACCGCGCGGTGAGCTGGTCCAGACGGTGCTATCGAACACCACAGCCGACGACCCGGAGCGCGTGGATAGAGCGATCGACACGGCGCTTGAGCGCGGCGACCTTCGCGACACCGGCGACGGACTGGCGGTGACCTGACCGTTCCACGGTCCACCCCGCCTACCATAGACGTGTAGGCCACTATGGGCGAAATGTTATACTATTAGACCGCTTACGAATAGATGCCCAAACCGACCGACAGATAGCGACCATACGCCTGTCAGAAAAGATAATCATGGCCAAGACCAATACCACAATCGCAATCAACAAGCGGACCCGGAACCGGCTCTTCCGGTTGAAAGAATCGCCCGACGACACGTACGACGACGTGATTCGGGCGCTGATCGACGAGGAGGAGGACTAACCGATGATCCCGATGATCCGGGGCCTGGCACCCCGCGGTGAGGGTCTTTGCCCGGTGGGTGTGCCGAACACCTTCGGACAAACACAGCAGGCTTGTGGCCGGAAACACCCACACACACCCTACCGATCCGGCCTTTCTCGCACAGTGCGACGATGACCCGGCTCACCACCCTCAAAGATACACTCATGACTTATATGACACAAGGTAACGCACACGACGACCCCGGACCGTTCGAGGCTGAAGGCTTCCGTGAAGGCGGGCTATACTACCTGTCCGTGGATTCGCCCACGGCGGACCACCTGCTCGAAGCCGCGGTTAAGATCCGAAACTACGTTCAACAGAACGGCCAAATTGAAACCGACGCCCAGCTTGAAAATATCCCCGGCGGCGCGACTGAAGCCTATAATCCGGCCTATCGCTACTACAGCCGTGTGGGTCCGATCGCCGTCAGTCACCCCGACCTTTCGTGGAACACCACGTACGGTCTGGCCGACAACGCGCCCAGGCGGCAGTCTGACCGCTTCAAAGAGGAAGCGAGCGCGCTGGCGATTCCGGAGCACGAGGACCATATCCCCACGCTCGTGAAGGGCTTCTACGACCATTTGCGAGCGGTCAAGGACCGAGAGAACCGCGGCGCACACCCCCGCGAGCTCACGGCGAACGCCACCGTCCAGACGCGCAAAAGGCAGTACAATCGGGCTTTTCGCCGCTTAAAGCAGTTACCCTGGGTGAAGCCGCCAAAAGACGCGCCGGCGTGGACGCTCGTCGAGGAGGAAGCGCTAAGCGGCAGTTGCGAGCCGGATAGTGCGACCGCTTCGAGCGAATCCACGGCGTAGCGACCATGACGACGGAATTAACCGAGAAACTTCAGTCCGAGCGCGACGAGGCATTAGCGACGTTAAGCGACATCGTGGATTACGCCCGCTACAAGTCCCTGGGCGACGGACGGATCCGATCGCCGGAGAAAGAGCGAATCCGGCTCAAGTATCTGCGTGTGATCGTGTCGGCGCAGTCCGAGCGTCGAAAGTTGCTGGCGGACAAAGAGCTCGAAGAGCTCCAGGAGCGGCTTGAAGCGCTCGAAGAGCGGCAAGAGGCGGAGATACAGGTATGACCCGACGCTCTATCAGAAACAAGATCGAGACCCTAGAGAGTGAGACCGTGGACGACGACACGGACCCCTTCGTTGTGGCTATGACTAACGTAATGCCGCCGGAGGAGGAACGCCACGCCGACCGGTCCGATTCCCCACACCCGGAGCTGACGATCCGGCGCTGGCCGGAGAAAAAACCGCAGAGTTTCGCGATCGCCACACCGAATATCCTCCCCGAGCCATACCGCCAGGAGCGGACGCTCGTGGTCCGGTCGTGCGACAAGAAAGAGCAGATCGAAGACGCAGAGGTGGGGTTTGACGGCGCCTTTGCCTGCGAGCTGTGGGAGGCAATGGACGAGGAACAGCTTCAGGAGGAGAAACGATACCGCGAGGCGAACAACGAGCCGATCCCACCCTTCCTCGAAGGGTACTGAGAATTTCGTTACGGAATTGCGCGCACGCGCGCACGCGCGCGAGTGGTACCAGAGTGCCGAACGTGGGCCTAGATTCGGCGTTATGGTACCAGACAGGCTCGTGGACTTATAACGCCGATATTCGTCAGCCTGGGATAAAATACGTTATCGTGGGTTGTGGTCATACTGTCTTTTCTCAGGCAACACAACACCCCGTTGTTTGGGGTGGCGGTAAGAATCTCCACACACCCCGTATTATATTCGTGTGACGACACCACACGGGCGTATGAGCAAACAACGGGTGACGGTCTCACTGGGTGACGAGCACCTCAAGGCGCTAGCCGACTTCAAAGACGCCCACGGCGTGGAGAGTCGATCCGAAGCCGTTCGACTGTTGTTAGACGAGTATGAAGCCCTACAACGTGATTATGAGGAATTGAATACGGCCTATGAAGAGCTTGAGACCGAAGCGGAACGGTTGAAGCGTGAAAAGCGATTGATTCTCGAAGAACGCGACGAGAAACAAGAGCTGATCCGGTTCGTGGAAGAGGAACGGACCGCCGAGCAACGGTGGCGCGAAGCCGGGCTGGCCACGCGGATCCGGTGGAAACTCTTTGGCATGGATCCCGACGAATAGGGGCCTCTCAAGACCTTAACCAACACCGGCGGGTAGGACACCCGACTGTTGGTTAAACCTCCACCCGCACCCGCCTTTCTCTTTTCTCGTCCACGCCGGCGCGCGCTGTGAAAAGACCTCCACACCTGGGCGATTAGCCAGCAGAACACACCGTCTACATTTCCACACCCCCCGTCTACGCTGAGAAGCCGTCTATCGGCGATATTCTCCACACAGAGAGAAACGTAGTCGGTGTAGTCGGGGGGTGAGCAAAAGTCGCGCCTGGCTGGGTGGATCAAACAAATCTCTCAGAAAAGAAGGTACGGGGGGACCCCCGACTACACCGACTACATTTGTCTGATTCCCGATAGTTGTGGTGCGGTGGCTCGTCGAGGATCGAAGCGTGGAGGACCCAGCTGTGGCTACG
>CAZVCA010000076.1:4086-6237 GCA_964626045.1 uncultured Halobacteriales archaeon
CGTGGAGGACCCAGCTGTGGCTACGGCGGGGGTCGTGGAGATTAGAGGACGGTCAGAACGAGAGAGCCGCGGCTCGTGGGTGTGTGGTTCCGCTCCGGCCAAAAGTGGGGCGGCCAGAACGGGGGGGAAGAACCTAACCGGTTATCCCTATACCCCACAGCGGTATAGATTTTTCCTCTTCGTGGCCACATTATTGTGTGCTATATAGTCATACGTAAAACGGTGTACAAGGCCGAGAATTAAAGACGGTATGTCGTCAATGGACGAGTAAGCACACCCCAGAGCGGGGGAAGAACCTAACCAAACCTTCTCCCCGCCCACGACTGTCAGTCACCGATTAGCGGTGTGTGTAGTCGTGTGGGTGTGTGTCAGAAATAAACATGACTCTGACACAAGCGCGGCATACGGTCTGCGACCGGTGTGGACGAGAGCGCCCAGCCGACCCGAATAAGCACACAATCGCCTTCCACCACCCGGGTGAAGACGACCGGATCTTCGTCTGTGGCGACTGTTGGCACCGGCTCAAAGAGCTGAGCCGAGAGGTGAGCCGATGACCCTCGATCGCCCGGAACCACTGACCTTCCGTGAAGAGCCGATTCCCGACACACTGCGGGACCGGGATAACTGGGTGGGGTGGAGATATGAGTTCAAACCAAACCGCGACGAGTGGACAAAGATCCCCGTGGACGTAACCACGGGTGACTTTGCGAGCGCCACCGACCCCGACACCTGGGCGTCCTTCGCTACGGCTGTGGACTATCACACCGACCCAGCGACCGACACTGACGGCGTGGGGTTCGTTCTGAGCGAAGACGACACCATTCTGGGTCTGGACCTGGACGACTGTCGGGATCCCGATAGTGGATCGCTTGAGCCCTGGGCGCGCGACCTTCTCGAAGACGTTCCGACATACGCCGAAGTGTCTCCCAGCGGAACCGGCCTCCGGCTAATCGGTCTGGGGTTTGTCCCTGACGGCGGGAACCGTGGAGATATTGACGGCGCGAGCGGCCACCTGGAAATGTACGACAGTGGCCGGTATCTCACACTGACCGGCCACCGGCTCGAGGACACCCCAGCGACCGTGGAGCAAGTGCACAGCGCTGTGAAGGCAGTACACAGCGAGCACATAGCCGACCCCCCGTCACCGACCACAGACGGCGGTGTGAAAGCCGATACTGGCGGCTCGAACCCTGGGGGTGGCGTCGACAAACCCGGTTCGACCGACGCCGCGAGCGACCTTTCAGCCGGCGAGTTAATCGACAAAGCGAAGAGCGCCGAAAACGGCGATCTTTTCACCCAGCTGTGGAACGGTCGGACGACCGGCTACACGAGCCACAGTGAAGCGCGGCTGGCCTTCGCAAATCTCTTAGCGTATTGGACCGGTGGCGACTCGCGGCGTATGCTCAAGTTGTTCGAGAAGTCCGACCTTTGCCGTGGTGACGACGACATACGGACCTTCGGGAATTACGAGATCCCCAAAGCGAACAAAGGCACCACAGAGCACTTCAACCCAGCCTCAAGCGCGCCACCAGCGCCACCCCGGCCAGACGTTCCCGTGGAGGCTGAGAGTCACACACCGGCGCTCGAACCAGCCGCGGTGAAGGAGCGCGCGGGGCTGGTGAACGCAGACGGTGACGACGGGTCAATTAGCGACCTTACTGATCGCGAAAAGGCGGCGTGTGTGTGGGATTTAATCAAAGACACAGCCACGGTGCACGTTCGAGTTCGGCGTGATAACGGCGCTCTATGGGCGTATGACGGCGGTGTGTGGACGCCAGACGGTGAACGGGCGCTTCGGCACGCCGCCCGGAAAGCGCTGGGGAGTATGAATTACGGGTCGAATGTGCTCGCCGAATTGAAGGCCCAGGCAAAGAGTGACCCCGCGGTCGAGGTAGACGCCGACACGTTCGGCCTCGAACCCGGTCAGCTGGCCGTGGAGAACGGCTTAATCGACCTCAAGGCCGCGGCCAACGGCCACGGTGACGCCGCGATCCGCGACCTGGAACCTGACGACTATGCCCTGACGCGGCTACCAGTGGCATACGACCCCGACGCTGATTATGATGAGTGGAGTTCGCTCGTCGACGAGTGGAGCGAAGACGGGCGCGCTGACGCGCTTCAGGAATATGTTGGCTATTGTCTCCACCGTGG
>CAZVCA010000077.1:0-5943 GCA_964626045.1 uncultured Halobacteriales archaeon
CCCGTTTTCGTAGCGAGGGGACTAAGTGTCTGTGGGTGGGCTGTTTCCGGGTTTGGGTGCAAACCCGGTAACAAACGGTCCGGTATCACCCCCGATCACCCCTCTCGCGGCGCTTCGAGAGACAGTTTTTTGCCGGGTTGCCGACTAACCGGAAGTGATGTTTTGGGAAGCATACGACGAGCAAGACGGCTACCAGATGTGGCTCTCCGAAGACGAGGTCCAAGACCTAATCGACCACGCCCCGTCAGACAAAGCGCAACTCGCAATCCAGATGGGCGTCCGGTGCGGGCTCCGGTCCGACGAGATTGTCCGTGCCGCTCCCGAAGACGTTGTGGACACCGAGGCCGGGTGGATGCTCCGAGTCAAAGGCGCGAAAACAGGAGAACTCCGACAGACACCCGCTCCAGATATCGTTGCCGGGATGATGCGAGCATACGGGTCCGGCCAAGACGAGAGTAAACCCGTCATCGACGTGACTACCCGCACTCTCCGCAACTGGGTCGCGTCCGCAGCCGAGAGTTTAGCCGAGGAAACTGGGGACGAGATGTGGAGGCACGTCAGTCCTCACGACCTCCGCAGAACATGGGCGACCAGTATCGAGGGGGCGGACGTAGAGACGCTGGTTTTGATGGACTGGGGCGGGTGGAACGACGTTGATACGTTCCTGGACCATTACAGGGGAACGTTCTCTCCAGACGTACAAGCGGCCCAACGAGAGAAAGTCGACTGGTTGTAGCGTAGTCAAACCCACTACGCAGGGGGTTGACCCTGGGGGTAGCGTGCCCGGAACCGGGTTATCGGCTGACGTTGAACGCGATGAGAACGAGGATAGTGAACGCCGCGAGCGCGATTGTCTGCTCGGTTCCCAGGAGCCCCCCACCGCTCCCGATCCCACCGTCGTTGTCGCCCCCACCACCGCCAGTATCTCCGCTCCCCCCGCGGTCGTCGCCCCCGTCTCCTGGGCGGTCTCCGGCGTCGTCGTCGTCGCCTTCCACGAGAATCTGATACGTGACTGTCCCGCCTTCTGACCCGTCAAAGGTCTCCACAGTCACGTCGATATCGTATGTACCGGGCTCAGACGGGGCGACAAAGTCGGCCGTGAACGTGTCGATAGTCGGCGAGAACCCCCCGACCTGGGTGCAAAGCTCGGTCGACTCGGACTCAGCAGTCCACCGCGGGTTCACTTCTACGAACGACTCTAACCCGCTAAACAACCCGGACCGACAGACGTAGTTGTTGAGCGGCGTGATTACTGTCTTCTCGTTAGCGACTTCCACGACCACGTCGACTATCCCGTCCGCGTTCACTCTCGGCGGGATGCTGACGCGAGACGCATACCACTCCGGAGAGTTGACGCTGCCGTCCATGATGAACGTCTCGCTGGCCGGGGTCTGGTAGGCTTTGAGAACCTGTCTCGCTACTCCCTCTGCGGGTGCCGCTACCCTTCGTGTGCGGTCCATACAACTCGTTTCCGCGGCTCTCCACAAAACAGTTCGGCTGAAAGAGGGTGCTCCGGTGCTGGACCCGGAGGTTGTGCGAACACGAGGTCACTCCCGGAGAAAAGCCGGGAGTGGGGTATGACCTTGCCCAGTTGAGCTACCAACCCGAGGCGATGCGTGCGCCGGTGAGGACGCACCTACGGGTACGTCCCACCCCCACTAAACGTTTATGCCGGTGGGGGTGAAAACAGGTGGTATGAACCGGAACGGACGCGGGAAGGGTGGGCGATACAGTAGAGCCCGCAGGGCCGGAGGTAGCAACCCCACAAACAAGACTCAATCAACGCAGACCCGCGCACGGTCTGTTCGTGCCCGGCAGTCGTCCGCGTCGTGCGGGACCGTGACTGTCACCGAAGAGTCCGGCGGCGGGAACGGCGGGGGCGGCGATACCGGCGGCGATACCGGCGGCGATACCGGCGGGAACGGCGGGGACACCGGCGGGGGTGTGGATACCAGAACCCTGGCTCTCGGAGCGGCCGCCGTTGGAGGGGCGTATCTGATTGCCCGGTCTCGCGGCAACTGACCGGCTCTTCCGCGGCGTAGTTACTTTTATTATCTGCACCCGGTTACGGCCGAGTGGGTATGACGCAAAAGACCCTGGCCGAGTTCACCGACGACGCCGCTGATACGGACCCCATGCTGGAGTACCGTATGAGCGAGCGGTCCGAGTCGGTCGACCATGAGCCACTACTCCCCGATACCGTGCTGGAGTGGGCTAACCGCTTCCAGTTAGATCGGAGAGAGGAGATACCCGTCGCCGAGTTGCACCGTAACGTGTTCTGGAGCGTCGCCCGGTCGCGTGGGTTAGACATGAAGGGGTGGGAAGAGGCCGACTACCACGGACGGAACGCCGACTACCACCGCGACGACCGGATGGACCCGGAACCGGACTGCGACGCAAAAGCACACGCATACGCGGAGACGCACCTACGATAATGAGCTTTGAAGTCAAACACCGACCCGAAACGTTAGAAGAGGTCGTCGGTCAGCCGACCGACGAGATAGAGACGCTGCTAAACGGCCGCTGGACGCCGAACTTTTTGTTCTACGGCCCGCCCGCGACTGGGAAAACGACCACCGCACGCGCGATCAGCCACGAGATGTACGGTTCCCTGGAGTCGTTTTGGGAGATAAACGCGAGCGACGAACGCGGCGTGGACACGATCCGCGACAAGATAGGCAAGTGGGCCCGGCAAGACGTGGGGACGCAAGCGACGCTCGGTATGGAGGTTCCGATCATCCTGTTGGACGAGATGGACGGTCTCACGACAGAGGCGCAACAGGCGCTCCGGTCTCCTATGGAAGACTCTAAGGCGCTGTTCATCCTGACCGCGAACGACGCCGGCAGTATCCATCCGGCTATCAAAAGCCGCTGCGAGACCTACGAGTTTGGACCTGTCCCGCCGGCAGCGGTCCAGGAACGGTTAGAGACGGTCGCCCGTATCGAAGGGTGGGATATTGACCCGTCGAAGCTCCAGGATATTGCCGTCGAGTCGAACGGCGATATGCGAACCGCGCTCCGTCGCATGAACCGGCACTACAAGATGCGAGAGAGTCGGAAAGAGAAACAGGCAGATAAGGTCGCGGAGTTCCTGGAGGGAGATAGCTAATGCAACAGTTCGACCCGGAGTTAGTCGACCAGTTCGAGACGTGGGTTGACGACCCTGATACCGACGTTGTCGATAAGTTGTGGCCGGAGGTCCACCCGCACATGGCGGAACGGGAGACCGCCCGCCGGTCTACCCTGCTCGCTCTCGCGTCGCACGCGGACAAAGCCGGTATGCGGGGGCGGTGCCACGTGCTGTTAGTCGGTCCGCCGGGGACTGGGAAGACGGAGATACGGGACTGGGTCCGACACCATATCCCGAACGCCCAGGGGATCGGCCCGAAAAGCTCCGAAGCCGGGCTCAAAGGTGACGCGTCCGGGGGAGAGTTGACGCCCGGCGCGCTCGCTATGGCTCACAACGGGTATATCTGTATCGAAGAGTTGGACAAGTTCGCCAAATCCGAGCGCGACGCCCTGTATGAAGCTATGAGCGAGGGGCGGTATGAAATCAATCAGGGAGAGATACGGCAGGTTGTCGACGCCGAGGTCCGGTGTATCGCAACGTGCAACGGCACGGACAAGTTCGCTGACGCGATAGTCGACCGCTTCGACTTCGTGATCGAGATGGACGAGTACGACGAAGAGGATACGATCAAAGTGTCCGACAAGCTCTTTGAGTCGTTCGTTGACGGCTTCGTTGAGGGAGAGATCGACCGGACGAAACAAGTGGTTCCCGAATACCTCCGCTGGATAGAGCCTTACGAACCCGGCGTTACGGACGGCTTCCGGGAGAAAGTGAAGCAGATGAAAAACTACCTTATACAACAGGAACAGATGACCGGCGCGATCCGCAAAAAGCAGGCGTGGCTACGGGTCGCGTACACGTGGGCCCGACTCAACCGCCGAGACATGGAGCCGACCGACTTTATCCGGTCGATAGACCTACTCTATCCCGAAGAGGACTTCAGGCGGCCGTTAGAGGCCATCCGGGACGGCGACACGTCCAAACTCTTCAGCTAACCCCGCCGCCCCGGCCGTAGTTACTTTTATCACACTCTGCCCGCTAACGACAGGTGGGTATGACGGAATACCGAAAACCCGGAAAAAAGGCGTTTTGGGACGACATGAACAAGCACTCGCGGGCGGAGTACCGCCACGTGGGCGAGCGGCACATCCTGGAGTTAGACAGTCTCCCCGCCGGGAACTGGCGGCTGTTGGTGTGGGAAGCGGTCCGGCAGGGTGGAGAGTACGTCCGCCCCGGCGGGTCGAACTCCTTTGAGTGGGACGCGATCGGGTCCGAGAACTACCCCTCGCGCGACGAGGCGGCCGACGTGCTGGAGAAGATAACCGGAGTCCACGGAGTCCGGACCTGGAGCAAGTGCCACCCATACGACGGCCCGCGGACGCGGTGGGCGGAAGCGAACCGCGACGAGGGGGACGCATGAGCCCGCCGCGCGACATACAGGCGCTCGCCGACGTGAACCCCGGCGACGAGACGCGGGGCGTTGTGCTCGCTGCGTACCGCGAGACCGCCCCGGCCGGATGGAACAACTACGGCGACGCCGACCCTGCCGAACACGGCGGGGTATGGGCGCGGTGGCTCGGCGCGGTCGACGGCAGCGACGGACGCGACGCCTGGGAGGTCGTCCAAACGGACCGCTCGGCCGACATGGGGTTCACCGACACAAGCCCCGACGACATGGGCGATCAGTACGTCCGCCGGTCTGTGGTTCGGTTCGTGGACGTTGTGACCGAGTCCGCCCGCTGGAGTGACGAGATACTCCCGGAGATTCGGGCAGCCTCTCACGCGCACGCTGCGCCCCTCGGCGCGGTCGTTGACGGAGACCTCACCCGGAGAGTCGCACACTACGCAACGAGCCCGAACCACCCGGAGCGGGAGAGTCAGCGGGTGAACGCCCCCACATACGGCGCGGTACTGGCGCGGTTCGGCGTCGACCCGGACGCGTAGGCCGCCCGTAGTTACTTTTATCACCGCCCTGCCCGTCGTGACTGGTGGGTATGGCAGACCAAACCCACGACACCGACGACGAGGTAACGATCGACGAGGCCCGCCGCGCGCTCCGTCTCCACCCGCGATACCGGAGCGGAGAGATCGAGGGTCTCGCGCAGATATATAACCAGGCGCTCGGCCTGCTCGCACTCATGGACCAGTACAGCGACGCCATGAGTAACATCAACCAACAGACGCGGACACAGAACCCGGAGGGGTCGCTTCGCGCCGTCCGGGTCGCCGCGGTCGCGCTCGCCGAGGAAAAGCCGGACGCGGTCCGGGAGACCCTGGAGGCGGCCGACAGATGAGCCGCGACGAGAACTCGGAGAGACGGCCGCGCAGAGGGCGAGAGAGCCCGCAGTATGCGACGGACGGCGAGCGTCTCGACGCCCGCGACCGCGTCGCTGACGCCCCGCTCACGCCGGGCGTGCGGCCGCTCCGGGCGGTCATGCGGACCGAGGGTCTCCCGACCGCGATCGGCGACGTGCTGCTGCTCGACGCCGCGATCACGGAGGGCCGACCCATGCACGGCGCGCTCCGCTCGGACGATCACGTCTCGGCCCTGGAGGTCGTCGCTCCGCTCGACGTGATCCAGGCCGAGAGTTCCCACGACGTGCCCGGCGAGTGCCCGGAGTGCGGACACACACGCGGGCGATACAGCTACTCGGCGCATCACCATATCGCCGGCTCTGACGCCGTGACGTGCGCCGTCTGCGACCACGAGCACGCCGCCGAGACCTGGGGCTGACGCTCCGGCACCGTCTCCGTTCTCCCTCTCTCTCGCGCTCTCTCTCGCTCTCTCTGTCCTCGTCCTCGACGCTGTCAAAGCAACACGTGTCGCACAAGCGAGCTTGTCGCTCACAGCTGCGATCGCAGCTGCCGAGCAC
>CAZVCA010000078.1:0-5798 GCA_964626045.1 uncultured Halobacteriales archaeon
GTTAACAGCGAGGTGCTCTACCAGCTGAGCTACGGCGGCTTGGGTTATCGTACTTGGCTACTTTTGATAGGGCTTTCGTTTCGCCTGGCCGTGTTCCCGCTTTCTGCTCATTCCGAAATCATCTTTCTATTAGGAAAGACTAATTTAGGGATCACAAACTTTTCTTCCGAAATTTTAATTGGGTGGGCCCGAATTTTGTAGCTACCCGGATGAGTCTCGTCGCGAACCTGCTCCTGGTCTTCGTCGCTGGCTTCATTACAGCGCTGGCTACCGGTGTCGGCGCCCTGCCCTTCTTCCTCGTCGATGATATTCCCGATCGCTGGAACGTCGTCCTCTGGGGGCTTGCCTCGGGAATCATGATCGCTGCCTCCGTTTTCGGGTTGCTCAAGGAGGGCCTGGCCGCTGGCACGCTCCGAGACATCATTCCAGGGGTTCTCGTTGGGGTCCTCCTCGTGATCGTGAGCCATCGGGTGATCACCCATGCCGACGTCGATCCACGCGACTACGCCGAGGCGGATTTCAAGAAACTCGTGTTGATCCTCGGTATTCTCACCGTCCACAGCTTCCCGGAAGGGGTTGCCGTCGGCGTCTCCTTTGCCGATCTCAATCTCACCGACGGGCCGATGCTCCTCGGGTTTTCGATTCCGATCCTCGCGATTTTCATGACTATTGCCATTTCGATCCACAACGTTCCAGAGGGGACGGCCGTCTCGATCCCGCTTCGGGCGATGGGCGTCTCGAACTGGAAGCTCGTCTGGTGGTCGGTGTTCTCGAGTCTTCCGCAGCCGGTCGGTGCCGTCCTCGCCTTCGGATTCGTTCGCTACGCGCGGGAATTCCTTCCCTTTGGGTTCGGGTTTGCGGCCGGGGCGATGGTGTACCTGGTCCTGACGGAGTTCATCCCCGAAGCGCTCGAAGTCGGGGAGGGGTTGCCACGGGGGGCCCGACCGGAGCTCGTCGGCGGGTTCCTGTTCGGCGTGGCGGTCATGGTACCCCTCGCGATGATTTGATCGGGCATCGACACGCTTTCGGTCGATGGCCGGGAAGACGAAGTCATGACGGCCGGTCGCGACCTCGACGCCGTGATCGCTCACGTCCGCGAACAGGTCGATCCTGGCCCGGACGAACGAGCGGCGCTGGACGCGGCTGTCCAAGCGGTCGTGGCACGGACGGAGGCCGCGATCGCTGACCGCGAGGTTACGGCTACGGTGGTCCATGTGGGGTCGACGGCCCGAGGAACGTGGGTGAGTGGCGACCGGGATATCGACGTGTTCGTTCAGTTCGACCCTGATCTCCCGCGGGAGGATCTGGAGCGATTTGGGCTGCAGATCGGGCGGGAGGTCCTTCCGGACGGCCACACTGAATACGCCGAACACCCATACGTTACTGGTGAATACGAGGGATTCGCCGTCGATCTGGTGCCCTGTTATGCGGTCGCGGACGCGACGGCGATCAAATCCGCTGTCGACCGGACCCCGTTTCATAACGCGTACCTCAGCGACCGGATCGATCCGGACCTCGCTGGCGAGGTGCGGGTGTTCAAACAGTTCCTCAAAGGGATCGGCGCGTACGGCAGCGATCTCCGAACACGCGGGTATTCGGGGTATGTCGCCGAACTACTGGTTCTCGAATACGGCGGATTCGAGGCGACGCTCAGGGCCGTGCGAGACTGGCGGTTGCCGGTTCGTCTCGACCCTGCCGCCCACGGTGAGCAAACGTTCGAGGACCAGCTGGTAGTCATCGATCCGACGGACCCACACCGGAACGTGGCTGCTGTCGTCTCCGAAACGAACGTCGCCAGGTTGATTCACTACGCACGGGCCCTGCTCGCGGATCCGGCCACAGGGTATTTCGAGCCGACCGATCGGAACCCGATGGACGCGGCGGCAGTCCGTTCGGCCGTGGAGGCCCGGGGAACGACACCGATCGCGGTCGCCTTCGACCCGCCTGGCCTCGTCGACGACCAGCTGTATCCCCAGCTCAGGCGGTCCCTGGCTGGCCTGGTACGTGGCCTCGAAAACGCGGACTTCGAGGTGCTTCGGAGCGAAACTTGGGCCCACGATCGGGCGGTGCTGTTCGTGGAGTTGAGCGTCGCCGATCGACCGCTGATCGAACGGCACGAGGGGCCGCCGGTGGATGCCGCGGAGCACGCGACCCGATTTTTCGAGACGTATGCGGATGCCGGGGTGACCGGCCCGTTCATCGACGGTGGCCGATACGTCGTCGAGCGTGAACGCGAAACGCCCTCGGCAGCGGCTTTTGTTCGCGAAAACCTCCTTGACGTCGCCTTAGGGGCCCGTATCGAACCGGCCTTAAAAGAGGGCTACTCGGTCTATACGGGCGCAGAGATCGCGTCACTGGTACCGGAATTCGGAGCCGAACTGGGGGCGTATTTCCGCCCTGATCCCTGATCAGCGACAGAGCTCGACGTACAGATCGATGTCTTCGGCTTGAATCGTCCGCCGACCGGCGTGTTCGGCGAGTTCGCGGGCCCCCGCAGCGATTTCGGTCGCCCGGTCTTCGAGTTGTTTGGCGAGGGCCAGGCGGGCGTCCTCAGCCACGCGGTACCGATCGGCCACGTCCAGGCGGGCGATCCGGTCGACGGGCGCGATCGGCAGGGTCACGTCCTCGCGTGGGGGAACTGTAGGCTCCTCGAGGTCCTCGACCATGATCGTCTTGCGGCCTTCCGATTCGGTCCGTTGGGCCGCTCGTGACGCGATCGTCGCCCCTTCCTCCTGGATCTGCCGGGCGAGGGCTTCGGCGGCGTCGGCACTGACCCGTAGATCGCCCGCCTCGGTTCGAATGAGTGCATCGACGGGGGAAAAGGGAAGCTCAACGCGCATATCCCGTTCGGGGTCGGTTATCGGCTTAACTGTTTCCCCCTCAGTCGACCCGATCGGGGTCGAGGCGGCCGTCGCGAAGCCGACCCTCCACCGTGAGTTCTTCGCCCAACTCGACGTCGACATCCGAGTGGATCCGCACGGTCCGTTCGCCGTCATCGAGGATGAGGGGGTCCCCTGCCTGCACCACGACCCCCGTAAATTCGACCTGTTCGGTGCCTGCATCCGCTGATCGGTCTTTCGAGGAGCCCGTCGTTTCCTCATCCGTGGATGTGACTGTTTCGGCGTCGGTCTCGCCGTCCTCCTCGCTACCGAAGGCTGCAAGCCCCGTATCCGTCTCTGTCTCCTCGGAATCGACTGTCCCCGCGAGGCTGTCATCCAGTGGGACGATCGTCGACTGCCAGTTTGCCGAGGCCTCCACGTCGTCCTGCCAGCCGTCCTGGATCGCGACGTCGATGAACAGGACTTCGTCTCCGGGCCCCAGTCCCACGTCCGCTTTCTCCCCCCAGAGGGCCACGCGAATGTCGCCGGTTTCGTCCTGGACCCGCACGTTGCGTACCTGCCCCTCAGTCCCGTCGTCCCGATCGAAGGTCCGCTTCGGATCGGCCGAGCGGACGACACCGGCGATGTCGACGGTCTCGTCGATGGCGACGCCATCGATCGGTTTCGTGTCCGGCTCGTAGCTGACGTCGGCGTCGTGCTCGGTGATCGAGCCCCGATCGCCGACGTGAAGCTCCAGGGAGCCGTCCCGCTCGCGGACGTAGCCGTCGATGATCTCGACGGTGTCGTGGGGATCGAATGCCTCGACCCGACCGGCTTTGTCGTCCCACAGGGTGACGCGGATGCGGCCGGTTTCGTCCCCCACGAGAACGTTTGCCACCTGGCCCTCGGTCCCGTCGTCCCGGTCGAAGGTGCGAATGGGTTCGGTGGCCAACACCTCTCCCACGAGTGCGACGTCCGAAGCGCCCAGGGTAAGATCGTCCACGCGGTATTCGTCAGTCAAATCGACCTCGATGTTCGTCTCGGGCGCGGGTTCGACCTGGTCGACGGTGACCTCCACGCCGTCGTAGCCGTCCTTCGGTCGCCCATTGAGGTTCAGGACGTCGCCCGCGTCGAGGTTTTCGGCCGCGGAGCTGGCCATTTCGTCCCAAAAGGAGACCCGTATCCGACCGGTTTCGTCAGCGACGTCCGCGTTGAGCACCTGTCCCTCGGGCTGGTCCGGATCGTCCCGTTCGAAGGTGCGGAGCTCGCCGACCGAGAGGACCTTCGCGGTGACGGTCACTTCCTCCATCCCGGGTTCGATGTCGGCGACGCCCTCGACGGTTCCGTCTTCGAGTTCGTGGGCGAGCAACATGGCCGCCGTTTCCTCGTCCGCGAGCCCGCCCATCTGCTCGACTTTGGATGCCACGGCCTCGCGAAACTCCTCGAGGGAAACCTCCTCCGTGTCAATATCTTCGTAGATCGACTCGATATCGCCCATTGAATAGAACTAGGCCGCGCGTTCGGTCTTGAACCTTTTCTTCGTACCGTTCAGAGCAGCGAGTCGGCGGCGGCCGCGCCCACGACCGAGAAGATCGACCCGATGCTGATCGCGGTGATGGTGGTCATCGAATCCGCGCCGAAGGTCTGGGGAGCGGCGAGCACGAAGGTCAGGAGCGTCACAGAGCCCACGGCGACGACCAGCACGGAGACGAAACGAAGCGGGATCCCCAGAAAATTTCGTTCGCGATCCACGTCTCGGTCCCTGTCGGCTTTGTAGAGCGTGCTGTAGCCGACGACCACGACGGCGAGGATCGCGACCAGGGTGTGTGGGATCGACATCCCATCTGCGAGCACCCAGACCTCCTCCGTGACGACGAATGGGCCAGCCAGCAACAGCCCGCCGACGACCTGCTGGGCCACGTCAGCCGCGCGGAAGCGAGGACGTTTCATGCTCTGACCCACGACCGAGCGCGGTCTAAACGTTCCTATGCTTCCTCGATGGCCCGCCACAGGTAGAGGGCGGCGATCGATCGGTACGGGGCCCATGCTTCGGCGGTGGTTCGCATCTCGGCTCGCGAGTCCAGTCCATACTGCGCTTCCATCGCTCGGCGGATGCCAAGGTCTTCGACCGGGAAGACGTCCTGTCGGCCTAACCCAAATTGCAGAAACATTTTGGCCGTCCACGGCCCGACTCCCCGGACCTGGGTCAGCTCCTCGTGAACGCGGTCGTTGTCCATCTGCCGGAAGTAGTTTCGGGACCAATCCCGCTCCTCGAAGGCCCTGGCCACGGCTTTGACGTACTCACTTTTGGCCGCCGAGAGCCCGACGTCCTGGAGCGCTTCTGGGTCGGCCTGTATCATTGTAGCGGGATTCACCTCGAAGGCGTCGGTCAGTCGCTCCCAGGTCGCGGCGGCCGAGGCCATTGAAACCTGCTGGCGGGCGATCGCCTTGACGAGCCGTTGGAAGGCATTCGGCGCCGGTTCGAGGACGAGATAGCCGTGCCGGTCGATGAGGGTGGCTAGCTGCTCGTCGGATTGGAGATGGCGGTGGGCATCGGTGGGGTCCGCTCGCGTCTCGACGGGCATTGTCGGTGGCCGGGATACGGTCGGGGACTATTCCAGCCTTGGGGTCGGGATCACAGGTCCGTAACGGATATACCAGCGTGGGGCCAAGCGAAGGTGGGTCCTGGTAGGGTAGTGGACTATCCTCCTGGCTTGCGGAGCCAGGGACCGGAGTTCAAATCTCCGCCAGGACGTTTCTGCCGACGCCATACCGCGAGCGATAGCGAGCGGTCTGCGTCGGTGAAACGTCACAGAGATTTGAGCAAGAAAGACGTAGCGGCCGATCGGAGCGAGGCCGACCGTCTTTCGGTGTTCAAATCTCCGTCAGGACGTCATTCTTCCACGCTCACGCGACGAGCGACGCCGTCGCTCGTCGCGGGTCGAATGCCGTCCTGACCTGCCCCCGGTCGCTTCGCTC
>CAZVCA010000079.1:0-5761 GCA_964626045.1 uncultured Halobacteriales archaeon
GCGCGCGCACGGAGCGGCCGGTCAGTCGCGAGCGAGCAGTTCGATCTCGTGGCCGTCCGGGTCTTTCACGAACGCGTAGCGGCCGCCACAGGACTCGGGGTCGCGGTAGTCCTCGACGCCCTCGTCCATCAGCCGGTCGTACGACTCCCGTAACTCGCCTTCGGGGACGCGCACGGCGATGTGGCCCCACGCGTCGCCGACCTCGTAGGTGTGGTCGCCGTGGTTGTACGTCAGCTCTAACAGCGCGCCGTCCTCGTGGACGTCCTCGGGGCCGAGGTAGACGTTGGTGAACGTGTCGGCCTCCCAGCGGCCCTTCTCCTCGTAGTTCAGGTGCGTCCGGTACCAGTCGAGGCTCGCGTCGAGGTCCTCGACGCGGATCATCACGTGGTCGAAGGTGCCGTCCATACCTGACCGTCTCCCGCTCGGGGCAAAAGGGTACTGACCGACCGCGCGGTGGGACGGTCTCACAGCGCCGACGCCGGCGCGGTCGTCGGAAAGCGTCGCGGCCCCCCGTCGACGCGTGTCGGCAGCCACTTTGCGGCGGCGACCGAGTCGGAGGCATGGACGCAACCGCGACCGCGTACCTCCCGCTGGCGCTGCTCGCGATGGGCGCGTACGCGCTCGTCACCCCGCTGATGCGTGTCGCCACCACCGGACCAGACGCCATCCCGAGCGACGTGGCCGTCGTCGTGACGAACGGCGTGCTCCTCGTTATGGCCGTCGGGGTGATCGCGTACACCGGACAGGGGTTCGCCGTGCACCTCGCGTCGCCGAAGCTGCTGTACGTCCTCACCGCCGGAGTGTTCCTCGGGGTCGGCATCCTGGCGCTGTACCGGTCGCTGTCGCTCGGGCCGGTGAGCGTCGTGACCCCCGTGTTCGCGACCTTCCTCGTCTTCTCGTCGGTGATCGGATTCCTCGCACTGGGCGAGTCGTTCACCCTCCGCAAGGGGCTCGGGATCGTCTTCGCGACGCTTGCGGTGTACCTCGTCTCCGGGGCGTGACGGCCGTCGCCGAGACCCGCCGCGGAGCCGCGACCGAGCCGGCCGTCACGCGTCCGTGTTCGGTCGCCTCTCGTCGCCGCCCGCCTTCGCGACCGCCACGTCGCCGTCGGTCTGTGCCGCGATCCGCTCCGCGAGCGCGCGCTTCCGCTCTGCGTCGACCTCGCCGGGACCGGTCAGCCCGAGACAGACGATGCCGCGGTCTGTGACCGCGTCGAGCACCGCCGTGTCGTCGCCGACCACGACGCTGGCGTCGTACCGGTCCGCGCCGAGTCCGGCGCGTTCCGCCGCCGCCTCGATCGTCGCCTCGCCGCGCGCGACCGGGTCGGTCGAGTCCGCCTCGTCCGCCGGCGACTGGACCGCGAGCAGCGTCGGCCGCCCGCCGTCCAGGGACGCGAACTCGGCCGCGCGGCGCGCCGCGACCGGAGCGTTCGACCGGTCGTCGACGAGCGCGACGGCGTCGCCCGAGGCGTTCGCACCGAGCCCGACGAGGGTGACGTCACAGCCCGCCGCCGAGAGCACCGGGTCGAGGTTCGACCCGAACCCGAACGGTCCGCCGGTGAACGACCCCTTCCAGCCCATCACCGCGTGGTCGGCGTCCTCGTCGCGCACCGCGTCGAGGATCGCCTCGCCGACGTCGGGCGCGACGACGGCCCGGGTCTCGATGTCGATGTCCATCTCGGCCCCGATCTCCTCTGTCGCCGCCAACAGCTCCCGCTGATGGTCGAGCCGGGCGGCCGCGACGTTCTGTCGGTCCGGGTCGCCGGCGGCCCGCAAGACGTTCACCGCGACCAGCGTCGGGTCGCCGGACTCGTCGGCGTTCGCGCGGGCGCTCGCCGCCGCGAGCCGCAACAGTCCGCCCTGCGTCTCCGGGTTCGAGACGGGGACGACGACCGTGTACCCCGGCGACGACGCCCGTCCCACGGCCTCCGCGAGGTACCCCGGTTCCGGCGTCTCGCCCCGCGTGTACGTCACGTACCAGACGCCGCCGAGCGCGACGACGCCGGCACCGACGAGCTGGACGACCCGCGACATCTGCCAGACGACGACGCCGGTCATGATGATCCCGAGGATCGGGACGATCGGATACAGGACGCTCGGGATCGTGAAGTCCGGGTCGTACTCGGGCGGGTCGGCCCGACGGAACACGACGAGCGAGACGTGGACGAGCCCGTACGAGACGAGGAAGCTGAAGCTCGCGACCTCAGCCAACAGCGCGACGATCGCCTCGACCTCCAGCCCGAGCGCGATGAAGAGCGCGGTGATCCCGCCGGTCGCGAGGATCGCGCGGTGGGGCGTGTTGAACCGGTCGTGGGTCACGTTCAGCCGGTCGCTCATCAGGCCGTCACGCCCCATCGCGAAGATCACGCGCGACGCCGCGAGAATCGACGAGTTGGAGCTCGAAATGGCCGCGATCACCGCGGCGAACACGATCGCGACGACCCCGGCCGACCCCATGAAAACGACCGCGACCTTCGAGACGGGGACGAGCGACCCGCCGAGCTCCTGATACGGGATCACGCCGGTCGAGACGATCATCACGACGACGTACAACAGCGTGACCGAGACAACCGACAACACCATCGTCAGCGGGATCAGCCGGTCGGGCTCTTTCACCTCGCCGGCGACGGTCGCGATGATCTCGAAGCCGAGGAACGTGACGAAGACGGTGCCGGTGGTCGCGACGATCCCGGTCGGGCCCGTCGGCGCGAAGTTCGCGAGGTTCGCGGTGTCGATGAAAAACAGGCCGAGACCGGTGTACACGAGCACGATCGCGAGCTCGGTCCCGATCATGATGTTCTGTGCGCCGCTCGACTCCTCCGTGCCGTAGTAGTTCACGCCGGTGATAAGCGCCAGTCCGAAGAGCCCGAACGCGACGATGAGCGTCCGCCCGCTCAGGCCGGGAATCGGCTCGACGATGTACTGACCGAATCCGACCATATAAAAGGCGCTCGCGAACATCAGCCCCGTCCACATCCCCCAGCCGACGATGCTCCCGAAGAAGCCTCCGAGACCGCGGTTGACGTAGTGGTAGCTCCCGCCCGCGACCGGCATCCCCGTCGCCAGCTCGGCGAGCGAAAGCGCCGCGAGAAGCGCGACGAACCCCGCGATCGCAAAGGAGATCGAGCTCGCGGGGCCGGCCCCCTCGGCCGCGATCCCGGGGAGGATGAAGATCCCCGCGCCGATCATCGTCCCCCCGCCGAGGGTCATCGCCTCGACGAACCCGAGGTTGCGCTCGAGTTCGCTCTCGCTCACGTCGGTACCCGCGACGGCACTCGTTTTCCGGGCGACCGTCGGCGTTGAGTCACGTTACCTCTTCCAGTACGGGCGCCGTTAAGTCCTTGGGGCCGAGCCGCGCGGCCGCCTGCCCCGCACGGAGAACAGCAGGGAGGTCCCGTCCGACGGTCGGCAGGGCGGGGTTTCATGCGCCGGGGGGGCGAACCGCCGGGCATGATAGACGCAGACGGCCGCGAGACGCTCGTGTGGCCGACGGACGTCACGGACCCGGAGACCCCGCCCGACGGTCTCGTCGACCTCGTGGCGAACCACCGGCTCGTCGTGCTCGGGTACTACCCCGTCCCGGACCAGTCGACTCCCGAACAGCTCCGCGCGGACCGCGACGACGAGGCGGCCGCGGCCGTCGCGTCCGTCGCCGACGCGGTCCGCGCCCGCGGCGTCGACGTCGAGGAGGTCGTCGTGTTCACGCGGGACGAAAACGAGACGATCGACCGCGTCGCGGCGGAACACGGCGCTGACGCGGTGCTCACCCCGGGGGTCGACGACCCGATCACGCGGCTGTTCGTCCCCGTCCGCGGCGACGAGAACCTCGGTCGGATCGTCGCGTTCGTCGCGGGGCTCGCGGCCAATGCGGACGTGAGCGTGACCCTGTACAACGCCGCCGGCTCCGCGGACGCCGCCTCGACGAGCGAGCTGCTCCTCCGGGGGGCGGCCGACCGACTCGCGGAGGCGGGGGTCGGACGCGACCGGATCGAGTGGACGGTCGAGCGGAGCGACGACGCGGTCGCGAGCGTCCTCGACGCCGCGACCGAGCACGACCTCCTCGTGATCGGCGAGTCGGAGCCGTCGCTCCGCGAGCGCATCCTCGGCGACGCCGCGGGGCGGCTCGTCGACGCCGCGGCCCAACCCGTCGCGGTCGTCCGCGACGCCTGAGCGGCCGCCGGAGTCAGACGCCGTCGGTCGCCGCACGCGCCGGCGGCGTGACGCATCCGCCCGGGACCGGCGAGCGGCCGCCTCTGTGGCGTCCCGCCCTCCGGACCCGCGCTACGTCTCGGCGTCGACGATCCGCTCGATGCGGTCGGCGGCGGCGTCGCGGGCGGTGTCGCGCAGCCCGGCGACGGCGTCTTTGAACGCGACGCCGTAGCTGCCCGGCCCGTGAACGGTACCGAACTCGCCCGCCGCCGCGGCCTCGCCGGCGAGCCCGAACGCGACGGTTCCGGCCAGCGCGGCCCGTTCGGCGTCCCCGATCGCCCCGGCGAACGCCGCGAGCGTCCCGCCGAGCATGCAGCCGGTCCCGACGACGGTGCCCATGCGGGGGTGGCCGGCGGTGACCTCGTACGCCGCGTCGGCGGTCGCGACGACGTCGGTCTCGCCGGACGCGACGACGACGGCGTCGTACCGCTGCGCGCAGGCGACCGCCGTCGTCGCGATGTCCCCGTACTCGCCGACGGACTCGACGCCGCGGACCTCCGCGTCGTCGCCGGTGAGCGACGCGATCTCGCCGTGGTTCCCGTTGAGCACGGCCACGTCGATCTCGGCGGCCAGCCGCTCTGCGACGCGGTCGCGGGTCGGCGTCGAGCCGACGCCGACGGGGTCGACAACGACCGGCACGCCGGCCTCGTTCGCCGCGCGACCGGCGGTCATCATCGCGGCCTCTCCCGTTTCGCTCACCGTCCCCATGTTCAACAGACACGCCTCCGACGCGGCGACCATGTCGCCGACCTCGCGTTCGTCGTCGGACATCACCGGAAGCCCGCCCCAGTGGAGGATGACCTGTGCGACGTCGTTGACGGTGACGTCGTTCGTGACGGCGTTGACCAGCGGCGACTCGTCCGCGACGGCGTCGAGGCTCGCGTCGAGGTCGACGCTCACGCCGTCCCCCCGCGACCGTCTCCGCGACGCTCGACCAGATCCGTACCGAGTGTGACCGGCATGAACACCGATGTGTACCACTGCGGTATACCAGTACCGAATCGGCGGGGCGACGGTCCGGTGTCGGACCCCGCGGCCGACTACCGTTCCGCGACGTGTCTGACTCCGCTCGCGACCCCGCGGGTCGAGTCGACCATCTCCGGGCCGGACATCTCGGCGCGGCCGACCGCGAACGCCTCCGGTCCCTCGATCACGACCTCGTCGCCGACCCGAATCGACGGGTCGGCGTCGACGACGCCGGGCGCGAGGACGGAGCCGTGCGGGACGAACGCGTCGATCTCGACCCGTTTCGTCGGCGCGTCGCTCGCGACCCACCGGCGCGCGCCGGCGAGGGTGAAAGACAGGGTGCCGTACCGCGGGACCATCGTCGCGAGCTGTTCGCCCGGCTCCCCCTCCCGGCCGGCGGTCGGGTCGTCGCCCCACACCTGGAGCTTGGGGTAGCGGCCGGTGGTGCGCACGTCGGCGCTCGCGCCCGGCCCGCCGAACAGGTCGTCGCCGGCCTCGTCGCCGAACAGGTAGTCGGCGAGCGCCCGGACCGTGTTGTGCTCGCGCTCCCGCTTGCTGTACGCGGGCTCGCCGTCGAGCGCGGCGGC
>CAZVCA010000080.1:0-5671 GCA_964626045.1 uncultured Halobacteriales archaeon
AGAAAATGTTGTTGCTGATGATTCTGTTAAGTTGATATTTAAATATTTATTTAGATATGTTCAATCTTTAGAAAAATAAAAAGGTAAATTCTAATAGTAAAGATAATATGGAGGAATAATGCCGAGGAATAATGAATACCAATTTTTATGCAATGCACTTTCAGGCCATATTGAGGCAGTAGAGTTTTGCCGAACATTATTCCGAATAAGTCAAGTATGGGACGATTTAGTCGATGGTGATGAGAGTTTGTCTACTGAAGACATTAATAAAGTATTCTGGGAGTGTTTAGTTGAACTGCCACAGAACCCTTTTTATCAAAGACATTTTTTTACTCTCCAGCCACTTTTGCGGGAATATATAATACAATGGCTCGATGCGAACACTTTGGAGCAGGGAAGTGACCATGACCAAAACATTGCCTTTGCATTGAGAGATGGCATTGGTGGCATTATAAGCCAATGTGCTTATATCATTGGTGGATATGAACGTATGCGAGCCGTTTCACCAGAAATACGCAAACATATATTTGAAGAACCTTTAGAAAATTATAAGGATGAATTGAATGAATCAAGAACATTTTAAAACAAAGCTGATTGATTATCCCTCAGGTTACTTTTTAAAAGGCTTAATTGCTAAAAAAGTTAAGGAGCAACTATGAAAATATATAACAGAATTGTAATAGATATGACAAATTTTGCTGTAATAGAAGAAGAATCCCATGAGTACAACGGTCCTATTAGCGAGTGTTCTGGCGGCGGCGGTGGTGATTCAGTCGATGAAGATTACAATAGGCGGATGGCCAATATTGCTGAAGCACAGCAAGGTATGGCCGAGGAAATGTTTAACTTATATAAGTATGGTACAACTGAAGGTTCTGGAGGGAAAGAATATAAGATAGATGGAGAGTGGGTAAGTGAAGGCGAAGCCAAGAAGGAGTTGCAAGGGTATGACCCGGACTTGAGTGGTTTAGAAACAAAGACAGTGACAAAACGTGGCTTTAGGGGTAATAATTACGGAGAAGAAACTAAATACAAAATTGATGACGGTTGGTACTCAAAAGACGAGGCCAAGCAGAAACTCAAAGAACAAGGAAAGCATTTAAAAGATTTTAAATCTCGAGAGATAGGTCCAAAAGAAGGCACGCCCGGCAGCCAGCTAGGCTTGGAACAAGCGCAGATAGGGTGGGAAACGGATAAGATTGAAGCTATGCAAGATGTGAATATGCCAAAGAAAAGCGCAAGATTAATGGAAACTCGTGTAGATACACAACAACAAGGACTAGGTTTGCAACAAGATTTATATAAAGCAATGGGAGACGCTAATCTGCCTGAACAGTCTGTTGGCCTTATGAGTAACTATATGTCTGAAGCACGAGAAGGAGTTGACATAGATGAACGCATGGGAGCAGCACAGGCAGATGTGGTTAGTGGCTACCAGGGCGTACAAGATAAAAGTCGTTTGGCCGCAAGCCGTATGGGAATAGACCCGTCCAGTGGCCGGTTTGTTGAGCAACAGCAAGACATGAATTTGAACATGGCCAAAGATATAGCTGGAGCAAGGTCACAAGCACGTAGAAAGGCTGAGCAGGAAGAATTCAATAGGCTCCAAAATGCAACTGGTCTCGGTTTAATAGGAAAGTAAAAAGGGAGGAAATATTATGGCTGGTTTAGGATTACCAACATATAATACACCAAATCAACTAGGCAGAGCTAAAAGTTTTTATGGTCAGGCTTCTGGAAGTTATGGGGCTATGCAGAAAAAAAGGCCGCAGAGAGAAAAATCTGTGGGTGGCGGTATTATGGCTGCTGGCGGTGGTGCAGCTACAGGCGCTATGGTTGGTGCTGAATTAGGTTCTTCACTTTCGCTTGGATTTGCCAGTGGCGGTCCGGCAGGAGCATTTATAGGAACCGGAGTTGGTGCATTAGGCTATGCACTTTCCTAATTTTTGATGGAGGATAATAAATGACATTAAGACAAGGGATACAATATGCACAAGGACTGATGAATATTGGCCAGTCCATGAGTAATGCCTTTGAAAGAGGTGAAAAAAAACGCCAACAAGAACAGGCGGATCAGTTGTATGCAGAGGCTTTTGATTATATTAAGCAAGGTAATAATACTTCAGAAAGCAATGTCGCACAGCAACAGAAAAAAACTATGGTGGGACCCGGTGAAGATAATATTTCCAAGCCTGTAGCTCAAGGGCTTGGATTAAAGCAATCACAACAGGGACAGTTGCAAGCAAGCGGAAATGCAGAAATGGGACAAACAGTATCAATGCCTGGGTTACAAGCACCTGGTCAACAACAGACACAAGGAACAGATTCAAATTTGTCACCGGACGATCCTCTTGTCCATGTTGGTGACAATTTAAAGAAAGTAGAGGAGTATTTTAGCCAGGTTGACAAAGATAAGTACGATCCTGCTGCTTTTCGTGCAGCCAAAACAAAGGCTATAAGTGATGTAGTGGATTCCCTTAAAGCTAACAGCCAGTATAAAAAGTTGAAAGCGCAAAATGTAGAGCGTAAGAGACAACAACTTTTGCCTCAGGCAATGTCAGCGCTTGAGGGGTTTGAACAAGGAGATCCGGAGTCAGTTAAACAATTAGCAAATGTACTCAACGAAGCTCCCAATGGCCGAAAATTTGATTATGACAAAGAGAGCGGGAATGTTATGATTTGGGATGTTTCAGAGGAAAAAACGCCGGAAAATGCACAAACAATGTCTTTAAATGAAGTATCCAGAGACCAGGCTAAAGACTTTGTAATGTCACAATTTGCCCCCAAACAATTTATGAAGATGAGTTTGGCTGATGATGAGGCGGCAAGAAAAATTAACATGAAGCAAATGACAGATCCTTATGCTTTCAAAACGAAAGATGGAAAAAGGATATATGGTGCTCCCGTAATAGATAGACGAAACGACAATCAAATGCGATGGCAATTCTGGGGAGACCGTTATACAGAGAATCCGATTGATCCTAAGGAAGCTGGGATTGACCCTTCAGAGATGCAACCTCTTGGCAGGTTGAGTGAGTTGGGGGATGAAGGACCAACCATAGAGGTTGGTGGTCAAAAGGTTCCTTACGAAGATGCAACTGCTGAAATGAAAAATAAGGCTTTTGGTCTTGGTACGGGTAGCAATAAAGAAGGTTCTACGGTCAATATACCTGGCATCGGCTCTATGGAACGCAGCAATGCTATAAATGAGTTCAATGATCAGTTAGATATACTTGCTAACGCTGAAACACAAAATTTAAGCATAGACAAATTGGTCCAAAAAGGAACCTCTGAACAAGAAAAAAGAACAATACTAGGTAGGGTTGAGGATATAGCAAACGACAAAAACAAAGGTGATTTAGTGAGAAATGCTGCCCAAAATACATTGCGATACTATGATGCCCTTTGGGGAGGGCAAGAAAGTAAAGATTCCGGAGGTGATGATAAAGGTGGTAGCGAAAAACCGTGGTTACCTTTTATGGCTTCTCCTGCCAATGAAGGCAATAACCAGCCTGGCAATGCCACCCAAACCAATTCGTCAGGCCAAGGCAAACAATATGATATAGGCAAGGAAGGTGGGGCAGTATCTTCCTGGTTGAACGAAGAGAAAGACTTTAATCCAGAAAAATATATTGACAACTCCACACAAACTCAGGCTGAAAGAGGTCTGCCTACACGTAAAAAAGCAGCTAAAAACATGGCAAAGTCCCTAGAGGATTCTCCCTTGACTACTCCTAAAAAGATTGGAGAGCAAATAGTTAAGAAAGCTGTGCAACAAGGTGCTGGATTGAGCGATAGAGTATTTATTGACCCCATCGAAGCAACAGGTAATACTGTATGGTCGTTATTGAAAGACTTTAGAAAATGGTCCAAGAGTCGATATGCATCAGACAATGGCAAAAGTGTTGACGAGCAAGTCGAAGAGTATGCAGATGAACACCCTGAAAAAGTAAAAAAAATAGGCAAGAAAGCGCAACAGCAAAAACAACCCAATAAAGCCGGAATAGGGTTGCCCTCTGCCAATAAGTAAGAACAACTGAAGAGGTTAAATTATATTATTAACTTGCCTAATCAACAAGACTTATTACCAATATAGATGGAGGAATAATGACTGATCCTGTTGCAGAACTAAAGTCCTGGAAACAAGATCCAGAATTTCGGTCTCTCCCAGAAGAAACAAAATATAAAACATTTGAGAATTTCTTTGATCAGAAAATAGCTGACAAGGAATTTCAGAAATTAGACCCCCAAACACAGAAACGAACTAAACAAAACATGTATAATTCTGTGTTGTCTGACTCTGAAGAGCAATCCAAGGCTAAACCCGATGCTGACTCACAGGAGAAGACCGGAATGCTTGGCGCATTTGTCAAGGGTATTCAGGACTTTCCGGAGCAAACGTATGAAACCGTTAAGGACATGTGGGAAGGTGGACAGTATGATACTGATGACCCGGAAGGAGAACTGAAATATAGACTGGAGAATTATAGACCGCCAGAGAAAAAGCAAAAAACCATGGAGCAGTATTCAGACAAGGGCACCTTTTCTGGCCAGGATATGATACAAGCCATGCACTCCGCTCCATATACACTTATCAATCTTGGGGTGGGCCTTGGCACGGGTGGTCCAATCAGTGCCCTGCCTGTAACTGGCGCTAGAGCTGCTGGCTGGGCAGCAGGTACAGCCGCATCAGGTACTACTGCACACAGGGCTGCTAAAGAAGGGTTTATACAAGATTATTTTGACACATTGAATAATATCTCTCAAGAAAAACACGGTAGAAACCTTAAACCAAAAGAATGGCAGGCATTTCGTCGGGAGATAGAAGACAAGGCCACCGAACACGGTCTGTGGGAGGCAATACCTGAGGCAGTAGGTGGAGCAGCTGGCTATGGAACAGTGTTGGGCAAATTGAATAAATTTTTGCCTAAAAATGTTGTCACTCGCTTAGCCTCTCAATTCGGTGTAACGCAAGCAGAAGAATTGACCCAAGAAACAATTACCCATCATGGACAAATGGGAGTGCGAAAAGAAGCTGGTTTACAGGAGGAACAGCCAAGCTTGGGTGAATCTTTCAAAGAGGTGGCCCCGCAAACTATTTTGCTTACAAGCCTTTTGTTTGGTGGTGGCAAAGCAGCCAAGGCACCAATGGATATCAAGAAAAAGGCTAATGAAGCTAAAACAGCAGAAAAGAAGAATGAAGTAGAGTCGGAGATTGCTGCCAGGGCATTGGAGAATGATGATTTATTTGAAAATTTAAGGCAAAATTTAAGTGAAAAACAAGGCGTGGAGATAGATACTGAAGAATTTAAAGGTCTATTGTCAGAGAAAGCAGGAGTTACCCCTGAAGACGCTTCGGAGGGAATAGAAACTGAGGAAATTCCAACAACCGAAGAGACAACTGAAGAGATAACAGAAGATGTTTCTGACAAGCGACAAACAAACAACCTTGTTCAATCTGCTACTAGACTTGTTAATCAAAAAAAACCAGATCAGAACGAAATTGAAATGACCTTATCCACAATAGATAAGGCACTACAAAGCAGGAGATTAGAGCAAGATCAGAAGGAAGAACTAGAATTGGCAGGGCGCAAACTTGCAATGAGATATAAGCCCCAGGAAGAAGCAGAGCTTGAGCGCCAGGTCAAGGAGCCTGGAGCCAAGGTGCAGG
>CAZVCA010000081.1:0-3836 GCA_964626045.1 uncultured Halobacteriales archaeon
GCTGGAGCTGCGGGGCAAACGCGTTTCCGATGCGGACGCGGCTCCGCTGATGCGTAAGGCCGCCGGACCACACGAGGCCCCAGCGGGGACCGAGGGCCACGTCAACCTCCCCCTCCAAAAGAACGTCCGTGACCGCGCTTGTGCCCTCCTGCCCACGGGCGGCCTGGCGCGCCGCGGCCACCCCTGCCCCCGAGCGAAGCGACGAGGACGAGGTGAACTGGACCTCGCCCACCTCCGAGGCGGCCGTGCCCCGGTAGTGGCTCACGCCGGCCTGCAAAGTTGCGGTCGTGCGGCCGGAGACCGGCGCCTGGTAGCGGGCCTGCGCGACCGTATTCGACCAGTCCTGCTCGTCGCGGGTCGGCAGCTTGAAGGGGGAAGAGTCGAGCGAGAAGCCGTCCCCCTCCTCGCCGGTTTGCCCGAGGTCCGTACCGATGGGCTGGCCCAGCACCAGGTCGGCCCCGAGGGTGCTGCGGCCGTGGTAGGCGGACAGGTCGAGCCGTGTGGCGGGGCCGAGGTCGAAGCGGAGCGCGCCGTGCAGGTCGTAGAAGCCGGCGCTCGGCTGGGTGCGGGCGCCCAGCGACCCGCCGGCGAGGGAGGTGTCGGCGGACACCTGCGCCGCCGCGAGCATGGGGTCGAGCGTCGACCACCGGTCGATGAGGTCGTGGAGCCCGGCGTCCTGGTACACGTCCCACACGCTCGTGCGGCCGGCCACCATGGCCGAGACGGGCGTCGAGCCCAGCGTCGCACTGCCCTGCAGCCGGGCGCCCAGGCTGCGCGAGTCGGCACGAACGGTGCCGTACCGCCCGTCGGGATCGGAGAGGTCGTGGCTCAGCTCGAGGGTGCCAGAGAGGGCGTTCCCGCGGAGGGCCCCGAAGCCGGCCTTGCGGGCCGTAAGGCCCTCCAGCGCCAGCGGGCTGAAGGCGCCGAGGAGGCGGCCCGCACTCGCCGGGTTGCGCACGGGCATGCCGTCGAGGCGGAGCGTGTGCCCGCCCGGCGGGCCGCCCTGGATGTGCAGGTCGGCGTAGGGCGGCGACGTGGTCACGCCGAGGACGGACCCGGCCGCCTCCAGTACATCAGGGGCCTCCGCCGCCCCGCCGGCCCGCAGCGGCGCCGTCGGCACACGGTCTGCGTCGCGCCGGGCCGACGGCAGGCCGTAGCGGTCGGCGTCGACGACGAGCGAGTCGGCCGCGATGGGCGACGGGGCGAGGGCGGCCTCGTGGCGGGCGGTGTCGTTGGGGGGCACGTAGACGGTCGCCTCGTGGCGGCGGTAGCCGAGGTGGCTGACCACGACCGTGTGGGGGCCGGGCAGGAGACCGGACACGTGGAACCGGCCGGTCGAGTCGGTGACCGTTCCGCGAAATTCTCGGGCGTCCGGCAGGCGGACGTGCGCGCCGGAGAGGAGGCGCCCGGCCTCCCCGTCCCGGACGATCCCGGCCAGCCGCCCCACCCGTGGCGGCCGCCGGACGGGCGAGCGAAGGACGTAGGTGCCCCGGGAGGTCCGGACGTAGTCGACAGGGTGCTCGGCCAGCAGGCAGTGGAGGAGGGCCTCCGGGGGCGACGTGTCCGTGACGCAGGAGGCCCGCCGCCCTGACACGAGGGACGCGTCGTACACGAGGCTAATGCCGGTCGCCGTGGCCATCTGCTCTAGCGCCTGCTCCAGCGGGGCGTCCTGAATGCCGAGGGCGGCAGGGTCCCCCGTGCTGGGCTGCGCCACTGCGCGTCCCCCAGACAGAAGGGGGCCCCCGAGCAATAGCACGACCAGGAGCGCGGTCGCCGGAAGCGAGTGCGGCGCGTTTGGCGTGGCGCCTGGAGCTGTCATGGCGGCCGGAGCGGAATGCAAACCAGAGGCGAGAACGTGGCCGGACCGAACCGACCGATCCGGAGCCCGACCCGGAATTACCGACCTGCCGGGGCCGCGAAGAGCTCAAACCCGCGGCTCGTGGGGCGGTAGTTTAGATTGCGGGCCGTACAGAGGTCGTGAAGAATGGTTTCCAGATCCGGCGCCTCCGGGTAGTAGAGGGAGACCGGCGCCCGGGTCTCCTCCACGGAGTCGTGGAGGCGCAGGGTGGCGTCGAAGCGGCGCTCCAGGTCCTGAAGCACCGACGTGAGCGGCCGGGCCTGGGCCGCAAACCCCCCGTTTCGCCAGGCGAGGGCGTACTTGGGGGCGGCCCGCTCCGGGGGCGTGGGCGTGGCATCGGGGCCGGCCACCTGGCTTCTCGCCCCGGGCTCGGACAGCACCACGCGCCTCTCCGGCCGTGTCCGGGCGGCCACCTGGACGCGGCCCGCGACGAGCGTTACCTCGGTTGCCGCCGCGGGGGCGGCCGAGCGGGGGGCGGCCGAGCGGGCGTCGTCCCGATCGGCGTTTTCGGGCCGAGCGTTCCCGGGGCGGGCGCGGACGTTGAACCGGGTGCCCGTGACGGCCACCTCCGCACTGGCGGTTTCGATGAGGAAGGGGCGGTCCCCGTCCTCGACCTCGAAGAACGCCTCCCCGCCCAGCTCTACGGCGCGGCGGGCAGCGTCCACGAACGGCCAGGACTGAAAGCCCCGCCGGTAGGTGAGCGTGGTGCCGCTGTTGAGGTGGGCGGTCGACCCGTCCGGCAGGGCCGCCGTGCGCTGCTGCCCGGGCGGGGCCGTGATCGTGACCGGCTGTCGCCACAGCCAGAGGCCCCCGGCCAGCACGAGGGTCGCGACGGCCAGCCCCATGGCCACCCGCCACGAGTGGGCGCGGCGCGACCGGCGGGCCGGGCGCTGCCGGCGCCGCGACTTTGGGGCCGCTTCTGTCTGTTCCGTCTGGGGGGCGGTGCCGGAAGCAGTGCCGTTTGCCGGGGTCGCGTCCAGCTCGGGATGCGCCTCCGTGAGGGCGTCCCACGCCGCGTCGGGGTCTGCCTCCTCGGTGGCGGGGGCATCCGCGCCGCCCAGCAGCTCCCAGACTGCGCCGAGGCTCGATCGCCCCTCGGGCGACTCCTCCTGGAGGCGCTCTTCTAGGAAGTCGGGAAGGGAGGGGGTATCATTGCTCATCGCGGCCTAGCAGGTCGGGTTCGTAGTCGTTGACGCGGCCTCGCAGGTGCTTCAGGGCCCGGACGATGTGGTTGTTCACCGTGCGGGGGGAGATGCCCATCACGTCGGCCGCCTCCTCGTGGCTCAGGCCCTCGAAGCGGGTCAGCACGAGGGCCTCGCGCTGCCGCCCCGTCAGTTCGCCGATCCACTGCCAGAGCCGGTCCTCGAGCTGGTCGGCATCGGCCTGGTCGTCGGGGCGGGCCGGCGAGGCCGGCTGGGCGGCCGTCTTGTCGCGCACGGCCGGCTCCTTCTCGTCCCGGGTGCGCCGGTTGCGCTCGTGGTTGTATGCCCGGTTGCGGGCAATGCGGTAGAGGTACGCTTCCAGTGACTGGCTCGGGCTCAGGGACTCCCGCGCCTCCCACAAGCGAATGAACGTGTCCTGGGCCACGTCCTGGGCCGCCTCCGCCGACGACGTGATCGACCGGACGTACCGAAAAACCGGCTCGTACATCGCGTCGAAGAGCGCGGCGTAGGCCTCCCGGTCCGACGCCTTGAGGCGGCGGCACCACTCCTCGAACGGAGGCGTGTCGGGCATGGGAACGAGAATACGGATTCGTGTTGCTCCGGCCCCGCGTAGGGTTCAACACGCGTCGGCCCGGCAGTGACCACTGCGCCTGAATGTTTTCGGGAACGGATGCTTCCGGGGGAAAGGCTCTCGCGAGCGGCCGGAGGGGCGGCCAGACAGGCCGCAAGAGCTACCGCTCGATCCAGACGTTTCGGTAGGCGTCGACGCGGGCCCGCCAGCCGGGCGGCACGACGATGGTCGTGTCGTACTGGTG
>CAZVCA010000081.1:3936-5544 GCA_964626045.1 uncultured Halobacteriales archaeon
CATGCCGAGCGCCTCCGCCAGGGCCGCCGCGTGGAGGGGGCCGGCCCCGCCGAACGGAACGAGCGTGTAGTCCCGCGGGTCGTGCCCCCGCTCCACCGACACGCGCCGAAGGGCCCGCTCCATCGTCGCGTTGGCGACCCGCAGGACGCCGAGGGCGGTCTCCTCCGGCGATCGGCCCAGCGTTTCGCCGAGGCGCCCCACTGCGCTGCGGGCGGCCTCCGGGGCCATGTCGAGGGCATCGGTGCCGCCGAGCACGCGGTCGGGGTCGAGGCGGCCGAGCGTGAGGTGCGCGTCGGTGACCGTCGGCCGGGTGCCGCCGCGCCCGTAGCAGACGGGCCCCGGCTCGGCCCCCGCGCTCTCCGGGCCCACCCGCAGGCTGCCGCCGGCGTCGACGTGGGCGATGCTGCCGCCCCCGGCCCCGACGGTGTGAATGTCGGTGGCGGGGAGGCGAAGCGGGAGGCCGGCGATCGTATGCTCGGTGGCGCGGGGCACCGCCCCGTCGCAGAGGGCCACGTCGGCGCTCGTGCCGCCCATGTCGAGGGTCATCACGCGAGGCGCCTCGCCCAGGGCGCGCCGGGCCACCCCGAGGGCGCCGACCACCCCGCCGGCCGGGCCGCTCAGGGCGAGACGGGCGGCCTGCTCGCCGGCGGGCCCCGGCCCAATCGTGCCGCCGCTCGACTGCATGACGCGAACCGGCCGCTCGCCCAGTTCGCCGCCGAGACGCGTCAGGTAGCGCTCCACCCTGGGGCGGACGTACGCGTTGGCGACCGTCGTGGCCACGCGCTCGTACTCCCGGTGCTCAGGCAAGAGGGCGCTGCTTCGGGTCACCGGGACCTCCTCGGGCAGCTCGTCTCGAAGGAGCTCGGCGGCCCGCTTCTCGTGCTCGGGGTTTCGGTAGGAAAAGAGAAACGCGAGGGCGACGCTCTGGACGTTCTGTTCCTCGAGAACGCGGGCCACGCGGCGCACGGCCGCCTCGTCCAGCGGGGTGAGGATGTCCCCCTCGGCACTGATGCGCTCCGGCACTTCGTGGCGCCGGGCGGCCGGCACGAGGGGATCAGGCCGCGTCGGCGTCAGGTCGTAGAGGTCGGGCCGGTCCTGCCGCCCGATGGCGAGCACGTCGGCGAAGCCCTCCGTGGTCACCAGCGCCGCCGTTGCGCCCCGCCGCTCCAAAAGCGCATTTGTCGCCGTCGTGGTGCCGTGGGCGATGGGCGCCGCGGGGGGCACGTCGAGCCGACCGAGCCCCGTGCCGACGGCCTCGTGTTGGGGATCGGTGGTGGGGACCTTGCGCACCTCCAGGCCCGCCCCGGTCGCCACGACGAAGTCGGTGAACGTGCCGCCGACGTCGATCCCCACCTCAGAAGGGCCGTCTGTATCGGAGGCGCCGGAAGCAGGCATCGGGGATGCAGGAATGATGCGGTGGCGTGGGGATGCCCAAAAGACGGAGGCGCCCCGACACAATCACCCGCCGTGCGCCGCCGAGCTTGTGGCTGCGCCTGCGGAATTTCCTGCGTGCCGGGGCGCTCGATGTCCACCTCAAAGAAACCACACGGGGTAGTGACAATTGTTGTCACCACGTAGTGACAATAGTAGTAACAATAGAAGCGACCG
>CAZVCA010000082.1:0-5488 GCA_964626045.1 uncultured Halobacteriales archaeon
GACCTCGGCGTCGACATGGCCGAGGAACCGGTCGAGGTCGCTCCGACCGCCCACTACGGGATGGGCGGCGTCCGCGTCGACGAGCACGGCGAGTCCGACGTCGACGGGCTGTTCGCCATCGGCGAGACGATGGCGGGGGTCCACGGCGCGAACCGGCTCGGGGGTAACTCCTTGGCCGAGACGGTCGCGTACGGCGCCGTCACCGGCCGGCGGATCGCGGAGCGCGACGTCGGTCCGGGCACCGTCCCGGACGGCGTAGTGGAGTCGGTCTTCGAGCCGCACGTCGCCGACCTCGCCGCCACCGCCGACCGCGACGGCGACCACGACGTCGCGGCCGTTCTCGCCGAACTCCGCGATCTCATGTGGGACACCGCGGGAATCCTCAGAGACGACTCGTCGCTCCGTGACGCACTCGAACGGCTCGACGCGGTCCGCGAGAAGGCGAGCAACGTCCGGGTCGGCGGCGTCACGGACCGGTCGTTCGAGCTCGCGATCGACCTCGGCTTCTCTCTGACGGTCGCCGAGACGATCCTCCGCGGGGCGCTCGAACGGACCGAGTCCCGCGGCGCGCACTACCGAACCGACCACGCCGACACGGACCCGGACTGGCGGCGGAACATCTGCTTCGAGCAGCCGGACGTCGGGCGGATGCGCCCGCACACCGTTCCCGTCGGAGCGCCGAGCGAGGCGGTTCGGGACGCGCTCGACGCGGGCCACGAGCTGGACTACCACCAGCTCGAGTGACCGGCACCGGCCGCAACTGACACCCCGATTCACCACATATTCACATGGAACACGCGAACGCAGAGACGGCAGTAGACCCGGACGCGCTGCGAGAACGGCTCCCGCCGGCGTCCGGCGACTGGACGCGCACAGACGACGTCACCGGCACCGTCGAGTACCGGCTTCCGAGCGACGACACCCCGTGTACGGCGGCGAAACTGACCGTTCGTCCCGACTTACTCGGCGAGAGCGCCGTCCGGCTCGACCGCACGGTCGACTGTCACGACGTCGGGGACAGCCGGTTCGACGACGTTGACGACGCCGTCGACGTCGTCGCCCGCGAGCTCGACCGCGCCGTCGACGCCGCCGGGAGCGCCTGAACGCGACGCCCCGGCGGTCCGCCGACGGTCACGAACCGAACCCGTCGATCGTCGTCTGGTCCGCATCGGCGTCCGACGTCGCGCCGCGGTCGGTGCCGCCCGCGTCTCGACCGCCGGTGGCCGCGCGGTCGTCCGGCGACGGCTCGCCCGCGCGCCGTCCCGTCCCCGTCGGCGTCGGCGCGTCACTCCCGTCGTCGGTCTCGGGGTCCGTCCGCGCCGGGTCACCGGCTTCAATGTCGGCCGCCGCTCCGGTTCCGTCGGCGTCCGACAGCGACACCTGCACGCTCCGCGGTCCCGAGTTCGAGGCGCTGCCGTGGGTTCTCGCGATGGACTTCGCGGCGGCGTGACCGCCGGAAAACGACGCGCGCGCCGCGATCTCGGGGCGGGCGAGCTGGTCTGCGGCCGCGGCCCGCCGCTGCTCGTGCCGCGACCAGAACGCCTCGCGGCGGGCCTCGAAGTCGACGACCGGGCGCGGGTAGTCCTCGCCGACGACGACGCCGACCTCCTCCTGTACCGGCAGCGGCGTCCGCTCCGGGCGATCGAGGAACTCGCTCGGAAGCGGCTCCAGCTCGGGTACCCACTCCGTGATCCACGCCCCGTCGGGGTCCTGGTCTCGCACCTGCTTGCGCGGGTTGTAGACCCGCTGTGACGGCTTTCCGACGAGTCCGGCCTGGCTCTGCCACTGCGTGTAGTTGATGCCGACGTCGCTGTCGATGAGGTGGTGGTGGTACCAGTCGGCACCGATCCACCACGGCTGCTGGAGCACGTGCGCGAAAAAGGACGCGCACATCGCCCGCATACGGAAGTTCAGCCACCCGCTTCCGGCGAGACACCGCATCGACGCGTCGACCATCGGGAAGCCGGTCCGGCCGCGCTTCCACGCCCGAACCAGCGACGGGTCGTGTCGGTCCTCGTTTCGCCCCTCGAAGACCGGGTTGACGGCCGTGTCGGTCCACCCCGGCCAGTCGACGAGCTTCTGGTTGTAGTGGAGGTTCCAGACGAGCCGGTCGGTGAACATCTCCGCGCCGCGACACGACGGCGCGCGGTCGGTGACGGCCTGATACGCCTGCCGCACGGAGAGGAGCCCGAAGTTGAGAAACGGCGACAGCCCGCTCGTCCCGTCGCGGGCCGCGCCCGGCGCCGAGATGCGCTCGGGGTACGACCGGATCCGATCGAGGAACGAGCCGAGCCGCTCGGCGGCGGTCCGGTGTGTCCCCGTCGGCACCTTTCGTTTCGTCGGCGCGACGTCGAACGCCTCGTCGACCGCCGCGGGCGTGAGGCCGGTCTCGACCGCGAGTCGGGCCGCGCCGGACGCCTCCCAGTCGGGGTCGTGTTGCGCGCCCGTGAGCCACGACTCGACGCGGTCCGCCCAGTTCCGTCGCGGCCGCTCCGCGCCGCGGACGAGGCCGTCGCCGGAGACGAACGCGACGGCGTCCCCGCAGGCGTCGCGGACGCGCTCGTCCCGCCGCTTGCCGTACCGGCTCGTGGGGGTCGCCATCGTCACCGCCTCCCAGCCGGCGTCGACGAACCGGCGGAGCAGCGTCACCGGGTCCCCGTAGCCGAGCGTCAGTCCGGACGCGTCGGCGCTCGCGAGCGGCCCGTCGCCCGCGCCCGTCTCGTCGGGGGCCACCGGCGTCGAGTCGGTCAAGCACCGCTCGGAGTCGGTGGCCGCCCGGGTGATTGTCGGTGCCGGGACCGCCGTGTACAGCCGGTCGAGGCTCGCGACGGCCTCGTTGAGGAACCGGAGCCGAGCGTCACACGCCAGGCCGCTCGCGGCGTAGAACGCGGGGTCGAACACGAAAAGCGGGCAGACGACGTCGGCGTCGGCGACGGCCCGCGCGACGGCGAGCTGGTCGTCGATCCGGAGGTGCTTCCGGTGCCAGACGACCGTTCCCGTCGCGTCGCTCGCGGCGCAGACCGCCTCCGGGCGAGGGATCTCCTCGGCGCGCGGGACCGTCGGTCGCCCGTCGCCGTCGTCGCTTCCGTCGGCTCCAGTGTCCGATTCCGTCGGGTCCATCCGCTCGATTCACACGTGGGGCGGGCGAGGCTTGAATGCTCACTCTCGCGGCCTCGCGAAACCGAGCCGGGGCGTCTCGCCGGAGTCCACGAGGTCTTTTATCCGTCGCCGCCTTCGTCTGAGTGATGGACGACGACATCCTGTCGACGCTCGGCTCGCCGCTGGTGCGGGTCGACGCGCCCGCGGGAACGACGGTGGCGGCGAAAGTCGAGTCCCGAAACCCGGGCGGCTCGGCGAAGGACCGCCCGGCGCTGTACATGGTCGCGGCGGCAGAGGAGGCCGGCGAGATCGAGCCCGGCGACCGGATCGTCGAGCCCACGTCCGGCAACACGGGGATCGGCCTCGCGATGGTCGGCGCGGTGAAGGGGTACGACGTCACCCTGGTGATTCCCGCGGGGAAGTCGGTCGAGCGCCGCCGCCTGATGAAAGCGTACGGCGCGACGGTCGAGCTCGTCGACGGCGACATCTCCGACGCCAAGGACCGCGCGAACGAGCTCGAAGCGGACCCCGACACCGTTCAGCTGCGGCAGTTCGAGAACCCCGCGAACCCGCGCGCACACTACGAGACGACCGGCGAGGAGGTCCTCGATCAGGTCGGCGACCGCCACGTCGACGCGCTCGTCGCCGGGGTCGGAACCGGCGGGACCCTGACCGGGCTCGGACGACGGCTCCGCGAGGCGTTTCCGAGCGTGCGGATCGACGCGGTCGAACCCGCCGACAACGCGGTCCTCTCGGGCGACGAGCCGGGGGTCGACTCGTTTCAGGGGATGGGTCCGGGGTTCGTCGCCGAAAACCTCGACGTCGACCTGATCGACGAGGTACACACCGTCGCGATCGAGGACGCCGAGGCCGAGTGTCGCCGACTCGCCCGCGAGGAGGGACTGCTGGTCGGCCAGTCGTCGGCCGCCTCGAATCTCGCCGCGAGAGACGTCGCGGCCGAGCTGCGCGAGACCGGCGCGTTCGCCGGCGACGAGCCGCTCGTCGTCACCGTCTTCTGGGACAGCGGCGAGCGGTACCTCACGGCCGGCACGTTCGACGAGGGCGACTGAGCGGGCTCCCCCGTCGAGCCCCGGATTGAAGTCGGCCCGCGCCTGAGTCCGGCGGACCGCGTCGGTCCGGAACCGCAAGGGTTGAGCCCGGACCGGACCCAGTCCCGTCAGCGTGTCTCCGACGAACTGGCGATACCGCCACACGGTGTTGACGCTGTGTATGCTCGCGTTTTTCGTGACGTACTTCGCTCGGCTGGCGATCAGTCCGGTCGTCCCGTTTATCACGGCCGAGTTCGCCGTCTCGAACGCCGCCATCGGCCTCGCGCTCTCGGGCATGTGGCTCGCGTACGGCGTCTCACAGTTCCCGAGCGGGATCCTCGCCGACCGGTACGGCGAGCGACCGGTCATCCTCGTCGCCGTCGGCGGGACGACCGCCGCGAGCCTCCTGCTCGCGCTCGCGCCCGTCTTCCCGGCGTTCGTGCTCGTCGCGGTCCTCCTCGGGCTCGTCGCCGGCCTCCACTACGCGGTGGCGACCACGCTGCTCTCGCGGACGTTCGACGACCTCGGAACGGCGGTCGGAATCCACTCGCTCGGCGGCCCGCTTGCGGGGCTCGTGGCTCCGGTCGCGGCGGCGTGGGTCGGCGTCCGATACGGCTGGCGGCCCGGCGTCGCGCTGGCCGCGATCGTCGGCGTCCCGGTCTTTATCGCGTTCGCCGCCCGGGTCCGGTCGGCGGAGCCGCGCCGCCCGGACGAGCCGATGCGCGAGCGGCTCCGACTCGCCCCGCTCGTCGAGCTGGTGGGCCGGCCCGAGGTGTTCGTCCCGCTCGTCGTCGCGACCCTCGGCACGTACGTCGCACAGGGGCTTCTCTCGTTTCTGCCGACGTTTCTCGTCGACTTTCGGGGGTACTCACCGTCGGCCGCCGGCGGCGTGTTCTCGGCGTTTTTCCTCGTGCGGGCCGGGGCGCAGGTCGGACTGGGCCGGCTCTCGGACCGGATCGGCCGCGACGCGGGCATCGGCGCGGCGTTTCTGGCCGGGGCGCTCGGGCTCGGTGGGCTCGTCGCCGTCCCCGCCGGAACGGGGGTCTCGTCGGCCGTCGGGCTCGCGGTCGCCGTCGTGCTGGCCGGCCTCGGGTCGAGCTTCTTTTCGGCGATCGATCCGCGGTTCATGGACGCGCTCGACGACGCGGAGCGCGGCGCGGCGTTCGGTCTGATCCGGACCGTGTACACCGTGATCGGCTCGGCCGGCTCGGCCGGCGTCGGTCTCGTCGCGGACACATTCGGATGGGGAGTCTCGTTCGCGGTCATCGCCGGGCTGTCGGGGCTCGCGTTCCTCGTCGTCGTCGGTAACGCCCTGGTCGGCCGCGGGCGCTGACCCGGCT
>CAZVCA010000083.1:0-5453 GCA_964626045.1 uncultured Halobacteriales archaeon
GCGAGCGGCTGCGAAGCAGCCTCTCGGAAAAAGTGGGAGTGGGACCGCCCGGATTGTGAACCAGCGCAAACCTCACTCGCGTCGCTCGTTCGGTTTGCTGGGTTCAAATCCGGCTGGTCCAACTACGACCGCCAATTCAGGCCCTCGCACACGCTCCGCGGTGCTCGGGCGCTGAATGTTTTAGAAGTGGGACCGCCCGGATTTGAACCGGGGTCACGAGCACCCAAAGCTCGAAGGATACCAAGCTACCCTACGGTCCCTTACCCGACCTATTCCGGGCCGCCCAAAGAGCGTTTCGTTCCGACCGACCCCAATCCGCCCAAATCCGGCCAAACCCAGCGCAACTGTCAGAAGGTCCTTTTCCCGGCATTGCGTTGCTTGCATCATGGCAACCCCCATCGAATTCGGCCTGCTCCTCCTCGTCGCCGTCGCCGTTATCGCCGCCTACGTCGTCCTGCGAGCCCTCAAACCCTTCATCATCAACGCCGTCCTCGGCCTGATCGTCCTCGCGATCGCCGGGTTCCTCGGCTTCGACGTCGCTGTCTCCCCGATCGTCGTCTTAGTCGTCGCCGTCGGCGGCATCCCGGGCGCGCTGCTCGTCCTGCTGCTCGCACACTTCGGTGTCCTCTTCGGCCCCGCCGCCGCGGCCGTCGCGATGGGCTGATCAGTTCTCCTCGTCCAAAAGCTCCAGATCCGCGACGACCTCGAAGGGGTCTGTCCCCTTCCGAACGTGATCGAGGATCAGGAACGCGGCGTCGGGTTGCAGGAAATGCGTGGTGACCGCTCGGCCCAGGGGGGTCGGTTCGAGGCCGTCGATGAACTCGTACTCGATGAGCTTCGAGAGCGCCTGTTTCGTCGGAATGTCGCCCAGCATGCGGTCGTTGAGCTGCTTTGCCGCCTTCCCGCCGACCGTGACGTTGGCCAGCGTCTCCGCGACCGCCGCGTCCGCGTCGTAGTGAGCGATGACGTCCTCCATGTCGCCTTTGAGGAGCGTGAACGCGACCTCGTCCTCGGTCCGGTCCATCGACCCGTGATAGACGCCGTCGGGTTCGACCAGGAGAAAGACCCGCCCCCGGTCGTGGTAATCCGGGCGGCCGGCGCGGCCGAGCATCTGCTCGAACTCCTGGACCGAGAGCCATTCGATCCCCATCGCGAGCGAGTCGAAGATGACCTGGGAGGCGGGGAAGTCGACCCCAGCCGCGAGCGCCGCGGTCGTGACGACCGCCGCCAGATCCTGGTCGGCGAACTCCCGCTCGACCTGCTTTCGTTTGCCGTAATCGAGCCCGGCGTGGTAGGCGGCCGAGGCATAATCCAGTGTGCGGCTGATCTCGTGACACCGTCGTCGGGAGTTCGTGAAGACGATGGTCTGGCCGCGATAGCCCATCGAGGAGGTCGCGTCGAACTCCCGCCTGACGAGTTTGTTCTCGATCCGGGGTTTCTCCTGCCCGTCGGCGAAGGTGACGTGGCGCTCGATCGGGACCGGCCGCTCCTCGAACTCGATCGGTTTTGCCTCTAACACCTCGGCGAGTGTTCCCGTATTCCCCACGGTGGCAGAGAGGTAGATCCACTGGGTGCCGCCGCTGCCGCCGTGTTGTTCGGTAACGTATTTCAACCGCGAAATGAGGCCGTCGAGGCGGTGGCCTCGCTCCGGGTCCTGCAGCGTGTGGACCTCGTCGATGACGACCGTGCCGATGTTGCCGAGGTTCCGACCCGTTCTGAGCGCGTGATCGATCCCTTCGTAAGTGCCGACGATGATGTCGGCGTCCGGCTCGAAGTGGACGCCGTCCTCACGAATGCGACTGGCGCCGACGCGGATGGTCACGTCGGCCAGATGGCCGTACTCGGCTTTGAAGTCCTCCTCTTTTTGATTGGCGAGGGCGACCAGCGGGACGAGAAAGAGCAGTTTCCCCTTTCCCTGCAGTAACCGGTTCAGGCCCGCTAACTCGCCTACGAGGGTTTTTCCGGTCGCCGTCGCGGAAACGACGAGTTGGTCCTCGCCTTCCAGGAGCCCGTGTTCGACCGCGAGACTCTGGACCGGGAGCAGGGTCTCGAAGCGATCTTCGAGGAGCGCCTGGAGGTCCGGATGGAGATCGAGATCGGTCACCGGCACATCCGGCACGTCCTCGACCGTCGCCGAAATCTCGTCGAATTTCGTCAGTTCCGGGTCGAGTTCGCCCTGGAGCAGGTCGATGATCCGATCGAGGTCCCCGACCTCGAAGAGCAACTCTTCGAGGCGCTCCTCGGCGGCTCCCGAGAAACCGCCGGAGAAGGTCAGTTCCCGCTCGAGTTCCCGGGTCGCACAGTCACGACAGATATATTCCGAGCCCGATTTGATCGCTGTCGCTTCGGTGATCGGGCCGTAGCGCCACTGATTGGCACAGAGTCGGCAGGTCCGAACCGGGGTTCCCTCCAGCTGGTAGCCGTCGAGCATCTCCTGGAGTTCGGTGCGGCCACGGCTGGAGGTTTGCTGGGAGATGCGGATGCGTTCGGCCCGGCGGGCGATCTCGACGAACTCCTCGGGCGCTCGCGGTTCCTCGTCGTTTTCCGTCTTGATGCGAAAGCGGGCAGGCCGCGGGCCAGCGGACGTTTCCTTGAGTTCGAGAGTTCCACGGAATAGTCGCTCACCGTCGCGTTGGGCGACGACCAGGTACTCTCCTTGTCCTTCGTGGAGGAACAGCGTTTCGACGCGGGCGGCCTGCCGGGACACGGTCGCTCCTATGGAGGCGGGGTATTTCAGCGCCCGGTCTCTCACTCGGCCAGGTCGATTTCGTCCTCGCCGTTCGGGACCACACAGATGAAGGCTGCTTCAGTGTCGCCCGTGTTTCGGTACCAGTGAACGGTGCCGGCCGGAACGAGGAGCGAATCTCCCGGTTCGACCGTGTATTCGGTCTCTGTTTCATCCTCACGGATCCCGACCACGTATTCACCGTCCAGGACGTACTGCTCGTGTTCGACGGCATTCGTGTGTTTTGGCACCCGCTCTCCGGCTTCGAGGGTGAACCGTCGCATGCGAAAGTTCGGGGCGTCTTGGGCCTCCCCGATGAGGACGCCCTTCTTCAGGCCCTCGGCGGCGGACTGTGACTCGTAGGTGATCTCTTCGGGTCGGCGGATGACTGGGGATGGCATACAAGCGAGTTCGGTTGCCTGCCCTATACCTTAAACGGCTTTACCGCCTACGGACTCGCATGCGAAGTTTCCGTATCGGGAGCGCCTTTGGCATCCCGGTCAAACTGGACCTCACCTTCCTCCTTGTCCTCCCGCTTTTCGGGTGGCTCATCAGTTCCCAGGTCGGCGAATTGGTGGCGGTTCTCAACGATATCTGGGGTCTCGAACTCGACGCGGCGGTCTTGACGGCCGGCTCGATGCCGATTATCGTCGGGATGACCGCCGCCGTGGGCCTGTTTGCAGGTGTTCTCCTCCACGAATTCGGTCACGCGCTCGTCGCGATGCGGTATGGCTTCCCGATCAAATCCATCACGCTCTGGTTTCTCGGGGGGATCGCACAGCTCTCCGAACAGCCCGAAGACTGGCGTATCGAACTGTACATCGCGATCGCCGGCCCGCTCGTGAGCGTCGGTCTCGGGGTCCTCCTGTGGCTGGGCTTGCTCGCGGTTCCGGCCTCGCTGAACGTCCTCGGGTTCCTAGTCGCGTATCTCGCGTTGATCAACATCGCCCTGGCCGCGTTCAATATGCTTCCCGGCTTTCCGATGGACGGCGGCCGGGTGCTTCGCGCGCTTTTGGCCCGGAAGCGGACCTTCGCGCGGGCGACCCACCTCGCTGCGGAAGTCGGCAAGGGGGTCGCTATCATCATGGGCATCGTGGGCCTGTTCGGTGGCAACCTGATCCTCATCGGGATCGCTTTCTTCATCTACATCGGCGCGGCCGGGGAGTCCCAGCAGACGACGCTCAAGGCGGCATTCGAGGGCGTGACAGTCGCTGACGTGATGACTCCGGCCGAGTCGGTCGCGACCGTCGACCCGGAGCGCAGCGTGGCGGCATTACTCGACGAGATGTTTCGGAAACGGTACACCGGCTTCCCGGTCGAGCGCCGTGACGAAATAATCGGCATGGTGACCCTGTCGGACGCGCGGGCGGTCGATCCAGTCGAACGGGACGCCTTCACGGTCGGGGACGTCATGACCCCTGATCTGCACACGATCGAGGCCATGGCTGACGCGGCGAATGCTCTCGAACGGATGCAACAGGAATCCATCGGGCGGTTGCTGGTCGTCGACGAGCAGGGCGAGATGGTCGGGCTCCTCTCGCGGACGGACCTGATGCGTGCCTTCGAAATCATCAAGGAGAGCGGCCTCAACCGTCAGGACCGAACGGCGGAACCCGATCAGCGCTTTGTCGACGGGTCGCCGGACTCGCCGCGGTGGTAGGACCCCGATCGCGGGAACCCTGAACTCGCTGGTGCGGAGTCGTGCTGCCCAAAGTTAAGGGTCGGTCGATGGAACAGTTCGCCAATGGAGACACACCATCGCGTTTTCGCGGCCGATTCTCGCTCCCTCTCCGAGCTCGCAGCCGATTCTGTCGAGCTGGTCGTCACCTCGCCACCGTATCCGATGATCGAGATGTGGGATTCGCTTTTTACGGAGCTGGATCCGGACATCGAAACATTGCTCGAGACAGGCGAGGGGAAAGCGGCTTTCGAGGCGATGCATGCTGTCCTCGATCAGGTCTGGGACGAAGTCAGTCGCGTGCTCGTCGATGGCGGGATCGCCTGCATCAACGTCGGGGACGCGACGCGAAAAGTCGATGACAGTTTCCGTGTGTTCCAGAACCATTCCCGCGTCATCGACGCCTTCGAGCAACGGGGGTTCGAGCCCTTGCCGGAGATCCTCTGGCGCAAACCGGTTAACTCGGGGGCGAAGTTCATGGGCTCGGGGATGCTGCCGCCGAACGCGTATGTCACCCTGGAACACGAGTACGTCCTGATCTTTCGAAACGGGAAACGGCGGCGTGACTTCGAGCCGGGATCGCCATCCCGGTACGCGTCGGCGTACTTCTGGGAGGAACGCAACCGGTGGTTTAGCGACGTCTGGACGGACGTGCGGGGGGACTTGCAGGCCCTCGAGGACGACGACCTCCGGGATCGCGCAGCGGCCTACCCGTTCGCGATCCCGTATCGACTGATCAATATGTACTCGATTCAGGGGGACACGGTGCTCGATCCGTTCTGGGGGACCGGGACGACGACCCTCGCCGCCATGGTCGCCGGGCGGCACTCGGTCGGCTACGAACGCGATGCGGCGTTTCTCGAGCGGTTCGGGGAACTCCTCGAGACGGTTCCACAGTTCTCTCGACAGGTCATCGACGACCGACTTGCGGCCCACGAAGCGTTTGTCAGGGAGCGCCAGGAATCGGGCGAAACGTTCAGTTACGAGGCCGAGCACTACGACTTCCCCGTGATGACCAAACAGGAGCGATCGATTCAGTTCCAGACGGTT
>CAZVCA010000084.1:0-5441 GCA_964626045.1 uncultured Halobacteriales archaeon
TCTGGGAACCGCGGGTCGCCGCCTGCCCATTCATACCGGGAGCAATCCGCTCCCACTCATTTTGACCCCGAGCCGTTGGCTCGTCCGTGCGTGTGTGCCCGCGAAATCGCAAACGCGTGTCGAACGACCGGAAAGCGGTCACGACCAGCGGTCGGAACGTCCGTGAACGGATCCGATCGGGGTCACTGTTCTCGGACGCGTCGACGAAGACTCGGCTCGGCTCCCGAACGGACTCCGGAGGTGTCGACGCGTACGTGGACCCGTATTCGTCGACAGGCCGGACGTGAGGCCCGGTTTTCAGCGTCGATATTCGGAGGTGAAGATTGAAACTCCGTAGCGGCCTGTAACGGGTATGGATCGGCGAACGGCCGTCGCGTTCGTGGGCGACGACGCGAGTGCCGCCCGGCGCGTTTCGCGCGCGGTTGAGGCGGCGTGGCACGGCCCCGACGAGCCGTCGTGTTTCACGGTCGCGCCGGCGGAGCTCGGTGCGGGCGAGACCGCTTGTGATAAGCTTGCGGCGGCCTGCGGAGTCGTGGTCACCGCGACGGCGGCGGGTTCAGCCGCCGACCGACTGTCGGCGCTCCCCGCTGACGTGCCGGTGATCGCGCTCGTGACGGACCGCTCGACGGCGACGATTCGGACCCTCCTCACCGCCGGCGTCGACGATGTCGTCGAGTCGAGCGCGGTCGGCGAGGACGGCGCGGGCGCGCCGAACGAGCGTGCGTCGGCCGGTGCCGTCGGCGCGGACGCCGGACCGGACTCGGACCCGCTTGCTGCTCGGCTCTCGAATGCGGTCGACCCGTACCGCGCCACGCTCGGTGAGGCCGGCATCGACCGGCTCTCGGAGGTGTTACTCGACGCCGGAACGACGCTGATGAGCACCCGCTCAGACGAGGTCACAGCGAAAATCGAGTGGACGATGGAAAGCGTCGGCGAGCACGCGGACCTAGACCGGATCATCTGTTACCGACGCGGGGGCGATCGGTTCGAACCCGCGTACGACTGGTGTCCGGACGGGTTCGATCCGGTTTCTCGTCCGCTGGAAGACTTCCCGGCCCCCGAGGAGCTCTCGACGTTCGGCGACGTCGCGCGGTCGTCTCCGTCGAAGAGGCCGCCGAGGGACGCGTCGGGACGCGACGGCGCGACAGAGACCGACGGCCCACCGGCGACCGTCCACGTCCCGCTCGTCGTCGACTGGGAGCTCAGCGGCGTCGTGGCCTTCGAGTCGGACGACAGCCGGGTCTGGCGGGACGACGAGGTCGCGCTCTACCGCACGGCCGGCGACCTGATCGCGCACACGATCGCGCGCAACGACCGCAGAGCGGCGCTCCGACGGCAGGCGGACCAGCTCGAACAGTTCAGCGCCGTCGTGTCACACGACCTCCGAAACCCGCTCAACGTCCTTTCGGGCTACCTCGAGCTCACCGCCGACGAGCTCCCGGCAGACCGGTACGAGGCGATGAGCGGCGCGGTCGACCGCATGGAGACGCTGATCGACGACCTGCTCATGCTCGCTCGGCGCGGGGAGGCGATCGGGGAGACGGAGCCGGTCTCGGTCGCGGCCGTCGCTCGGGAGGCCTGGCGGTCCGTGCGAGCGCCGGAGGCGACGCTCGTGGTCGGAGACGACGGGGACCGCATCGAGGCCGATCCGAGCCGCCTGCGACAGGCGTTCGAGAACCTCTTTCGGAACGCGGTCGACCACGGACGGCCGGACGTGACCGTCGAAGTCGGCGGCCTTCGGACCGACGGCGGGACGGACGAGGACAACGTCCCCGCGGGAGTGTACGTCGCGGACGACGGTCCGGGGATACCGGCCGACGTCGCCGATTCGGTGTTCGAGTCCGGCGTCTCCGCGGCGGACGGCTCCGGGATCGGACTCGCGATCGTCGACCGGATCGCCGAGGCGCACGGCTGGGAGGTGTCCGTTCGAAACGACGGGGGTGCGGTCTTCGAGTTCGCGTTCGACGGAGGCGCGGTCGTCGCGCCCGACTGAGACCGACGCGGGCGTCGGGCGTCCGACCGGTCGGCTCAGTCGCCGGCGAATCGGTCGATCGTCCGTCGGTGTCTGTCCCTGAACATTCCCTCGAAGCCGACCTTCGCCAGCGGCCCGGCGGCGTCACCGACCGAGCCGAACGGCAGCCGATACGTCACCGCGTCCACGAGCAGCGTCTCGTCGCCGTCGGCGTGGAACGTGTGGGTGTGTTCCCAGCGCCTGAACGGCCCGCCGTCCATCGTGTCGACGAAGCGGGCGCTCCGTTCGGGCGGCGTTTCGCCGGCGGGGTCTCGGTCGACGATCCGCGAGGTCCACTCCTGACGCGGTCCGACGCCGAACGGTCGGACCGACATCCGGATCGCCGAGCCCGCGACGAGAACGGCCGGGTCCGGCTCCCCGTGGGGGCCCTCGACGCGGTCGACTCGGAGGTGCATCCAGTCGGGCGTGAGCGCCCGTAGCCCGTCGATCGTGGCGTGAAAGTCCCACACGTCTCCGATCGGGGCCGGGATTCGGGTCGCACGCCGGTACGTCGGCATAGCCGTGGTACGACTCGGGCGGACAAAAACGGCTCGTCGGCGACCGTCGGCGGGTCCGCCGCCGACCGAAACGCCGATACCCTCGCCGCTGCGAACTGTTCTCGATGGAACGCGGGGCGATCGACATCGGCAATCTGGCGGGACCGTTCGACCTACAGGCGACCGTCGAGAGCGGCCAGAGCTACCTCTGGAACCGCGCCGACGGCGGGACCTACGACGAGCTCCACGCCCACGGCGGCGACGCGTGGTACGAGACGGTCGTCGATCCGATCCCCGGCGTCACCGACGAGCGGGTGGCGGTCCGAGTCCGCCACGTGGGTGACGTCCACGACGGAACGCTCCGCTGGGAGGCGTCGGCCGACGCCGCACCGCTTTTGACACACCTGTTCCGACTCGACGACGACCTTGACGCGATCCTCGATTCCACCGCCGACCTTCCGCTTCTCCGGCGCGCGTACGACGCCTACGAGGGGATGCGACTGACCCGTGACCCCGCGTTTCCGTGTCTGGTCTCGTTCATCTGCTCGGCACAGATGCGGGTCGCCAGAATTCACGGAATGCAGCGCCGCCTCCGCGAGACGTACGGCGACGCGGTCGAGCTCGACGGCGAGACACACCGAGCGTTCCCGACGCCGGAGCAGCTCGCCGCGCGAACGGAAGCCGAGCTCCGCGACCTCTCGCTCGGCTACCGAGCGCCGTACGTCCGGCGGACCGCCGAGATGGTCGCTGACGGCGAGGCGCACCCCCGGGAGGCGGCGGAGCGACCGTACGAGGAGGCGCGCGAGTACCTGACGCGGTTCGTCGGCGTCGGCGAGAAGGTCGCCGACTGCGTGCTGTTGTTCTCGCTCGGGTTCCTCGAGGCGGTGCCGCTCGACACTTGGATCCGAACGACCGTCGAGGAGTACTACCCCGAGTGCGACCGCGGAAGCTACGCGGAGACGTCACGCGCGATCCGGGAGCGCTTCGGCGGCGAGTTCGCCGGGTACGCGCAGACGTACGTCTTCTATCACCTTCGAGCCGGCGGCGAGTGACCCGGCCGGGGCGCGTCCGGCCGCCGGACGGAGGCTGTAGTCTGTCCGACGGACGAGCGCCGGCGTCTCGCCGACGGGCCGAACTTTGATACACGCTCACGTGGTACGTCACAGCGTGATGGACTGTCGAGTCGTCGTCGAGGCCGCAGTTCCGGTGTACGACGTCGAAACCGCCGACGAGGCGGTTCGGATCGCCATCTCGAAGACCGGTGAGATGCTCAACCCCGACCTCAATTACGTCGAGATCGACACCGGGACGCGGACCTCGCCGACCGGCGAAGAGCTGCCGCCCGCGTTCGTCGCTGCCGACGAGGCGCTCGTCGCGCTCGAACTCCGGATGGACGTGTTCAACGTCGACCGCGGCGAACACGCCAGCCGAGTCGCTCGGAAGGAGATCGGCGAGCGGCTCCGGAACATTCCGCTGCAGGTGGTTTCCGTCGTCGAGATCGACGGCGGGGAAACAGCCGGGTCGTCCGGCGAGAGGCCGGAGCACTCCGGTTGAGCCCAAGCCTGTCGCGTTGGGGCAGCCGTGAGCCCTACCGCGGCGTCTGCGTCCGGGCCGTAGGCCGGCGCTGTCGCTCGACGGTCGGGTCATCGACGGGGTGAGAGACGGACTCAGTCGGCCGTCGGGGCCATCGGCTCCGACTCGGACGACTCCATCGGCTCGGTGATTCCGGCTGTCAGCTTGAAAACGGCCGCCTTGTGGTCGGTTTTCGACTTGTGAATCGATGTCGGCTTGACGCCAAGTTCCTCGTAGGCGTCGAGGTCGACGTCGTCGTCCCAGAACTCGCACTGCTTTCGTACTTCCGCGAGGAGTCCGTGAAGGTGGATGAGCTCCTGTTTCTTCATGAGTGTACCTTCGTTGCTACCGGAGGGTTATATTATTATCTTGAGTCTCGTTACCATGGACTCCGCGAAACCGGGGGGTAACACGCCACAGCGGGGTGTTCTCACGGTATCGATCAGGATCGATTATCGGCGAAACGCTCGTCTGCGTTTCCGACCGCCGACCGCGTCGCACCCGGATCGCGGGGTCTCTGTGACTCCCCGATTATCGACGGGGACGCGGTCGACCGCGGGCCGCGTTCAGGAGCCGCTCGCGTCGAGCAGCTCCTTGTAGCGGTTCCGGATCGTGACCTCCGAAACGTCGGCGACCTCACTGACCTCGCTCTGTGTCACTTTCTCGTTGACGAGCAGCGCGGCCGCGTACACGGCGGCGGCGGCGAGCCCCACCGGCGACTTGCCGCTCGTGATTCCGGCCGTCGCGGCGTCGTCGAGGAGCTCGCGGGCGCGCCGCTCGCTCTCGTCGGAGAGGTCGAGCCGCGAGACGAACCGCGGCACGTAACTCGCCGGGTCCGCGGGTTTGACGCGCAGCCCCAGCTCGCGAACGACGTAGCGGTACGTCCGCGTGAGCTCCATCTTGTCGACCCGCGAGACCGGGGTGAACTCGTCGAGGCTGCGGGGGGTGCCGGCCTGTCTGGCGGCGGCGTACAGCGCGGCGGTCGCGACGCCCTCGATCGAGCGGCCGGGCAGGAGGTCCTCGCCGAGCGCGCGCCGGTAGATCACCGAGGCGGTCTCACGGACGTTGTCCGGGAGCCCCAGTGCGCTGGCCATGCGGTCGATCTCGCCGAGCGCCTGTTTGAGGTTGCGCTCTTTCGAGTCGCGCGTGCGGAACCGCTCGTTCCAGGTGCGCAGCCGCTGCATCTTCTGACGCTGGCGGCTCGACAGCGACTTGCCGTAGGCGTCTTTGTCCTGCCAGCCGATGTTCGTCGAGAGCCCCTTGTCGTGCATCATGTTCGTCGTCGGGGCCCCGACCCGCGACTTCTGGTCTTTCTCCTTCGAGTCGAACGCGCGCCACTCCGGCCCGCGGTCGATCTCGTC
>CAZVCA010000085.1:0-5425 GCA_964626045.1 uncultured Halobacteriales archaeon
CACGACGACATCATGGACGACGACCGGATGCGCCGGGGCGAACCGGCCGTCCACGTCGCCTTCGACGCAGATACCGCCATTTTGGCCGGCGATACGCTCTATTCGAAGGCGTTCGAGATCATGCTCGACACGGGCGCGCCGCCCGACAGGGGACTAGAAGCCCTCGATACCCTTGCGGCGACCTGCACGCGGATCTGTGAAGGACAGTCCCTCGACGTGGCCTTTGAGACCCGGAGCGAGGTGAGCCCCGAGGAGTATCTCGATATGATCGACCGGAAAACCGCCGTCCTGTACGCAGCCTCGGCCGCCATTCCCTCGATTCTGCTCGGTGCCCCGGAAGCGACGACGGAAGCGCTCCGCGCCTACGGGCGGTCGATCGGGCAGGCCTTCCAGATCCACGACGACGTCCTCGATCTGACGACCCCAAGTGACGTGCTCGGGAAGCAACGGGGGAGCGATCTCATCGAGGGCAAACGGACGTTGATCACCCAACACGCACGGGAGCACGGGGTCGACGTCGAAAGCCTCGTCCCGAGTGAGGATCCCGACTCGGTCACCGAAGCCGAAATCGACGCCGCCGTCGAGCAGCTCGAAGCGGCGGGTTCGATCGACTACGCGCGTGGCCTCGCGGCCGACCTCGTCGCCGAGGGGATCGACGAACTCGAGACACTCCCCGACAACGAACCCAAAAAACGGCTCGAGCAGATCGCGAATTTTCTCATCGAGCGCTCCTACTGAGCCAAATCCCAACCACTTTGACCGATCCCCGACTGGTCCCGTGTAATGGACGAGGAGCTTCGGGAGCGGATCGAGCAGGCTGTCGAGAAACATGCCCTGCACAACGCGCTCAAACACGAGAGCGACGCGCAGGTCGGTGCGATTATGGGGCCATTGATGGGATCAAATCCCGAATTTCGGGAGCACGGCGACGAGATTCCGGGGATCGCCCAGCCGGTCACACAAGCAGTCAACGAGATGGACACGGCGGCACAACGGGACCGACTCGAGGAACTCGATCCGGCAGCGATCGCCGAACTCGAACAAGAAGACGAGGGCGAGGACCATCCGTTGCCTGACCTGCCAAACGCCGAGGATGGTGAGGTTCGAATGCGCGTGGCACCGAATCCCAACGGCCCCTGGCACCTGGGCCACGCCCGCATGCCGGCAGTGATCGGGACCTACAAGGAACGGTACGACGGGAGCTTCATCTGCCGCTTCGACGACACCGACCCGGAGACCAAACGGCCCGACCTCGATGCCTACGAGCAAATCCTCACGGACATCGCGTATCTGGGATTCGAACCTGACGAGGTACTGAAGGCAAGCGACCGACTCGACACCTACTACGAATACGCCCGGAAGCTCATCGACGCCGGTGGTGCGTACACGTGCTCCTGCTCGGGAGAGACGTTTTCCGAGCTGAAAAACGCGGGCGAAGCCTGTCCCCACCGGGGGAAAGACGCGTCGACGATCCGCGAGGAGTTCGAGGCGATGGTCGCGGGCGATTACGATCCTGGCGAAATGGTCCTCCGGGTGAAAACCGATATCGAGCATCCAAATCCCGCCCTCCGGATGATCGATACGCCACATCCTCGCGAGGTCGCGAGCGAGTATCGCTGTTGGCCGATGCTCGACTTCCAATCGGGGATCGACGACCACCTTACCGGCGTAACCCACATCATTCGGGGCATCGACCTGCAGGATTCGGCCAAGCGCCAGCAGTTCGTCTACGACTACTTCGACTGGCCCTATCCGGAGGTCATTCACTGGGGGCACGTGCAGATCGACGCCTACGACGTGACGATGAGCACCTCGACGATCAAGGAGCGAATCGACGCGGGGGACCTTGACGGTTGGGACGATCCCCGCGCTCCGACACTCAAGAGCGTGCGGCGTCGCGGCATCGAGGGCGAGGCGATCGTCTCCGCGATGGTGGATCTGGGAACCTCGACGAGCAACGTCGACCTCTCGATGAGCACCGTCTATGCGCGAAACCGGGAGTTGATCGACGACGAAACCGATCGCCGCTTTCTGGTTCGAGAATCCATCGATCCGTATCCCGAAACCGATCCCCAACCCCAGGAAGCTGTCTCGATGCCGATCGAAGGGACACGCTCGGTGGCGACACCGCCAGTCCACCCGGACCACGACGACCGTGGAACCCGGGAGATTCCGGTTGCGGACGCCGTGTTACTCGAAGTGGCCGATCAACCGAAGCCGGGAGAGCGAGTCTGGCTCAAGGGCCTCGGAGCCGTCGAAAATCAGGATGGAACGCTGGTCGCGACTGGGGACGACCTCGAGGTCGTCAGGGAGGGAGCCGTCGACGTCGTTCACTGGGTTCCGGACGGGGCCTCCAGACCCGTCGAATTGCGAACGATGGACGGCGTGGTTCGCGGGTGGGCCGAACCAGGCCTCGAGGAGTACGGGCCCGACGACCGCGTCCAGTTCGAACGCATCGGCTTTGCTCGCATCGACGAGCGGACAGCCGAGCAAACCATCGCGTACTTCACTCACTCCTAAGCCGTTTTAGCCGTCGAACTGGCGTCGAACGGCTTGTGCCGGCGGTGGACCGTATTCACGCACTAACGGTTGTAACACGCGACCGAACGCCCGCATGGCTGCGGTCCGGGAATCGTACCCGAGAGCGTCTGCCACGTCGCTCCAGGGCTGGTGCTGCAAGAGGCCGCGAATCAGCAAGGCAGCCTCCCGGTCGCTGAGATCGACGGCCTCGTCGATCAAGGTGTGGACCGCGAGGCGTCGGAAAGGGGCCGGATCCACGCTGTACAATCCAGGTCCGTAGGCCGCGCCGGCGACCACCTCCCACTGCCGACTCGAAAGTCGAAGGGGTGGCGGATGTGCGGCGGCAGCGAGGGTGACACGAATCACTGTGGGGTCCACCGACGAGAGGGAATCGGCGATCACGCCTCCGATTCGCTCGCCAAACCACCGTCCGTGGCGGCTGACCAGGTCGGTGCCACGTGTCGAGGTCGGTTTGAGCATGAGCACCGAATGCTCGCCGCTTCGCTCGTTGCGGGTCGTCGAGAGATGGACCGTGCGATAGCCGCTGTCCCGCCAGAACGAGACGAGTGGTGGCGTAACGCCGAATCCGGTCCCCACCCAGTCGACAGCCGAGTCAAACTCCGCTTCGATCCCTGCAAGCAGCGCCGTCCCCAGCCCCCTGGATCGAACGGCGTGATGGGTCCCAATCCGTGCGATCCTGATGCCGACCGCCCGACCGGCGTCCGGATCGCGGAGTTGGCTCATCAGGACGTCAGGCAACATGTTCCCACGAACCCGATCGCCGGCATACGCGCGTTCCCGCGTCGGTTTCGGTAACCCGCCCTCACGGGCGATGAGCGCGACGCTCACGACGTGGCCCCCCTCCAGCAGCACTCGGACGGCGAGGTTCGACCCGTCGAGCATCCTGGCGAGGTCGTTCGGTTCGGTCCGGTAATGGGCCGCCACGAGCAGCCCGAAGACCTCCCGAAGCAGTTGTTCGTCCCCGCGGAGCGTGGACCCACTCAGTGCTCGATAGGAGACCGAATCAGGTGTTGCACCCTCGATCACCGCCCCCGGCACGGGGCCGGCATTGAGTAACAGCGCTCGCGCGGCCCAGACCTCGACCGGATCGCCCCCGGCGTATCGAATCGGTTCCTCGAGGGAAACATCGAGGATCTGGTGGCGCGCCGCTGCGAGCCGGTCGCGAAAGCGGACGGCAAATCCCCGGCCAGAGCCCTCGTAGCCGTGGACGGTCGTGGTATACGCCACCCGGTCGATGGCCAACGTCGATTCGAGAACCGCAACGGGGAGCGCCGCCGCCTCCTCAACGATCAACAGATCGGCAGCGGCGAGATCGCTTCGCTCGAAACTCGAGTCGACGAATTCGACCATGCCACCGGTCGTTCCCTCGATACGGGGTCGCGGCTCGCTCTCGGAAACGATGTCACCATCGAGAACCGGCAGCAACGCTTCGACGCGATCGAATAGGGCTCGCGTAGCCCGTCGATTCGGACCGGTGACGAGAACGGTTTCACCCCTTGCGGCTCGCCAGGCAGCCACGAGACCGGCGACACTCGATTTGCCTCGACCACGATCCGCCTCGAGGACCGCCGCGACCGGGCCACTTTGCAGCGCTGCCAGTCGGGCCACGGCGTCAGCTTGGTCCTGCGTGAGACAGGCCTCAAAGACCGCGTCGGGGATTGGCTCGACCGTCTCTGGTCGGGTAATCGGAGAAGCGGGACGGCTGGGACCGCGATCGGTCAAACCGTCACGAACGAAACGGCCCTCGTCCAGATCCACGATCGCGATGCCGGGATGGACGCGGAGCGTTTCCACAAGCCGGTCCCGGAAGTGAGCCGAGACCGCCTCGATCGGGTCGGGTGGAATCGCGAGGGATCGATCGAAGCCGTCCATCGTGTCCGGCCACTGGTCGAGTGGTGGGGTCAAAAGCACGAGCAGGCCGCCACCGTCTACGGCCCCGACCACCCGTCCGATATCGTTTGGCTCACAGGAGTCCCGACAGTCGAGGACGACGGCCGACCGGGTCGTGCCGAGGAGTTGGTCCGCGTCCTGAGCAGGGAGGTGTTCGCATGGGATGCCAGTCGATCGCCCGACGACTGTCGTCGTGGAAAGCGTGAGGCTGGTTTCGGTCGGCCCCGCGCCAGTTTCCAGGGCTGCCTTGGCCGCGTCTTCGTGGCCATCCGTCCCGGCGAGAACGAGCACGCGCCGCTCGTCGTGGCGATCGGCCGCTTTCGCCAGGGCGACGACCGGCTCCCAGTTCATCGGCCGGATTTGGACGCCGTCCCGCATGTGTGTTTCCCCGCGGCGACCTCCCCCGTTTGGACACGCTTTTAAGCACGGGGTGCCCACTCCCGAGTACGCCTCGCAGGGGACGATGATGCTTCCAGCCTCAGGAACGGTCGGCGGGGGAGCGAAAGCCCCTCTGCGGGAACGGTGATACACTATGCCAGTATACGTGGACTACGACGTACCAGCGGACCTCCAGGACCGATCGCTCGAGGCCCTCGAGGTCGCTCGCGATACCGGACGAATCAAGAAAGGAACAAACGAGACGACCAAAGCCGTCGAACGGGGCAACGCGTCCCTGGTCTTCGTCGCAGAGGACGTCTCTCCCGAGGAAATCGTCATGCATCTTCCCGAACTCGCCGAGGAGAAGGGGACCTCATGTGTCTTCGTCGACACGCAGGACGACATCGGGCACGCCTGTGGACTCGACGTGGGGAGTGCGGCGGCCGCCATCACCGACGCCGGTGACGCCGAATCCGACGTCGAGGACATCGCAACCAAAATCGAGGATCTGCAATAGCGATGAGCGCCGAGGAATCGACCGAAGGCTCGACACCCGCCGAAGTCATCGAGATCGTCGGGAAGACCGGCATGCACGGTGAAGCCATGCAGGTCAAAT
>CAZVCA010000086.1:0-5311 GCA_964626045.1 uncultured Halobacteriales archaeon
GATGGTCTGTATTCAGCAGTCATCTGCTGACAAAACTCCTACACACTCCTCGTGATCACCACCTTTTATAGAAAAATTTGTCCCGGTTTCGGTCCGAGAATCTGAATGTATACTGGATGGGATTCGCATTTTTGGACCACCGAAAAACCTCACGTCGTCCGTCAGCGGTCGACTTTCGAGCCCTCGATAACGCCCCTCGCGGGGATACCGTGAGATCGGGTTATTCCGTTAACTGAATGGAGGGCAGGATTTTGCGCCGTGACTCTCGAAAGAGGGTGGTGGAATTTCAGACACCGAATCGTGGGAATCCGCAACCGCGAGCGGTCTTTTCCCCACGTTTTTGCGGGCAGCGCGGGGTCGAAGATCCCTCGGGCCCCACGTACGACGGCTTCGCCGCCGTGAGTGGAGGCTGCTCCGCAGCCCCGCGGAAAAAGTGGGTGTGGCTCGCGGTTGCACCGCTCGCCTTGATCGAGGTCTCGCTACGCTCGACCTCGCGATGCGAGGGATGGGATTCGAACCCATGGACTCCTGCGAGAGCGGGTCTTAAGCCCACCGCCGTTGGCCGCTTGGCTACCCTCGCGCAATCGGTTGTTGGATAACAACCCGGTAAGCCTTTTCGACTCTACTCCTGGATCGTTACCGACTCCAGCAGGATCTCCTCTTTGGGCTTGTCCTGGCGATCGGTCTTGACGCCACCGATCTTCTCGACTACATCCATCCCGTCTGTGACTTTCCCGAAGACGGCGTGTTTGCCGTCCAGATGTGGCTGCGCGCCCAGGGTGATGAAGAACTGCGAACCGTTCGTATTCGGCCCGCTGTTGGCCATGGAAACGATGCCCGCGTCGTCGTGATGCAACTCGTCGTGGAACTCGTCGTCAAAGGTGTATCCAGGCCCGCCGCGGCCGGTTCCCGTCGGGTCACCGGTCTGGATCATGAAGTCAGCGATCACCCGGTGGAAGAGGACGTCATCGTACAGCGGCTCGCCCTCGACCGTTTCCTCGGTTTCCGGGTCCGTCCAGGTCTTCTCGCCGGTCGCCAGCCCCACGAAGTTCTCGACGGTTCGGGGCGCCCGCTCGTCGTAGAGTTCGATTTCGATATCGCCTTTCGTCGTATGCAGCACCGCAGCGAGGTCTCCCATACCACCTCAAACCGCGCCGCGGGGATAACAGTGCTGTTCAGGGACTTTCTTCGAGCAGGTCGAGGACGGTGTCTGCCTCGTAAGCGAGACTGAGTGATCGGGAGCGACCCCGGCCGTCGAGGCTTTCGTATTCGGCCTCGATGAGCCCCAGATCGTCCAGCTTGTTGACGATCTCCGAGTAGCGGGTGTAGCCCAGGTCCGTCTCTTCGTGGAAGGCCTCGAAGACCTCGCCGGCCTGCTCGGCGTCGGTTTCCGCGATGACGGGCAACAGCGCCCGCTCGGGCTCGGTGAGGCCGTCCAGATGCCGTTCGAGGTGGACGTTTCGGGCCGTGTCGAACGCGTCGTCGACGTCTTGGAGCTCGATCGTTCGACTCGCCCGCCGCTCCGCGTTGAGGCCCGCCCGGCGGAGGAGGTCGATCCCAACACGAAGATCACCCGTTTCGGCCGTCCGTTCGGCCACGTCATCGAGGACTTCCGGGGGGACGACGTCCGGGCGGAAGCCGACGTCGATCCGATGTTCGAGGATGTCGACGATCTCCGTGAGATCGTACACCGGAAAGTAGGCCTCTTCGGGACGGAACACGCTCTGGACGCGACTATCCAGCCCCTCGATGAGGTCGAGTTCGAGGTCCGAGGAGACGAGGATCACGCCGATCTTGGTGCCGGGGTGGGCTTCGTGGGCCCGCAACAGCGAATAGAGCGTTTCTGAGGCTTCGTTCTCGTAGAAGAGGTAGTTCACGTCGTCCAGGGCAACCACGAGGACCGTCTCCTCGTCGGTGAGCTTCTCGGCGATCTGGCCGAAGAGCTTCTTGAAGGAGATGCCAGAGGCGGGGGGTTCGTACTCGAAAAGCGCCCGAAAGATCCGGGAGAATACCGCATATCGGGTCGAATCGACTTGGCAGTTCACCCGGACTGCCCGCACGCCTGGCTGGGAATCGAGTTCGCCGAAGACCTTCTGGATCGCGGTGGTTTTGCCCGTTCCGGGCGGGCCCGTCGCGGTGACGTTCAGCGGGCGGGCCCCGCGGGTTGCCGGGCGGAGCGCGTGGGTGAGCGTTTCGAGTTGCGTGTCCCGGTGGTCGAACACCTCCGGGACGTAATCGATCTCGAAGACGTGCTCGTCCCGGAAGATCGACTCGTCCCAGGAGAGCATGTCCTCGCTCATGATGGAAACCGAGCCACCACGAGCACTTAACCCTTCCCGCCAGCCGAAACGACACCGGGGATCGTCTCGGTCAGAACTTCTCCAGTATCTTCCGGTAGAACGACGCCGGTTCGCTGTCGGCGGTCGCCTCCCCGGCCAGCTTCTCGACGATCAGTTCCGGCGTCGATCTGGCCAGGTGGTCCTTTTCGGGTGAGCGTTCGACCTTGAGTTCGCCGTCCTCGAGACCGAGCGCACGGATGCCGTCGACGGTCACGTCGACCGCGGCGGCGTCTCGAATGCCGGCGGCGAGGTGGGACACGATGACGGCCGTCGCCGTGGACTCCTGGAGGGTCTCGATGATGCCGGCGATGATTTTCGCGGAGGCCCCTGGTTCGGTGATGCTTTCGAGTTCGTCCACGAGGACTAGTTTCGTCGACGAGCCAGCCGCGAGTTCGGCGAAGTCCCGGACGGTGGTTTCGAGCGCGCCGGCATCGAGGGTCCCCCGCGATTTGGCGTGGTAGTGAACCTCTTCGACGGCAGGAACGGTCGCGGATGCGGCCGGGACGGGGAGGCCCATGTGCGCGAGAATCGTTATCGAGGCGACCATGTCGAGCGTCGTCGTTTTCCCGCCGCTGTTGACGCCGGACAGGAGGGCAACCCCGTCGACGGTATAATCGACCGGTTCGACGGCCTCGGGTGGCTCTTCGAGGAGCGGGGAGCGCCCACCCTGGATCTCGAATCCCCGCCCCTCGCGCTCGGCCATCACACAATCGAAATCGGCCGCAAAGCGAGCGATAGCAACCTCCACGTCGACGTCCAGTGCGCGCCGGACCAGGTCCCGAACCGGCTCCTGCAAGTCGGCGAGATCACGCGCTACCTCACGTTTTACCCGGCCTGCCCGTCGGTCCCGGGCCGCCGTGAGCGCTTCCTCGAGTCGGGACTGGACGGCCTCGTTGCGCTCGATCGGGAAGGTGGGGTCCTCGGGAAACAGGCGCTCGCCGACGGCCAGTTCCTCGGATTCCAACGCGAGACTCTCGCTGACGTGCTCCCGGGCCGTCGCGACTGCGTCCTCGTATTCGTCGTCGAGTTCCCGGGCGATAATCGAATCGACGCCGGCACCCCGCTCGGCCAACGAGAGCAAGTCCCCGCCCTCGACGGTGACGTCGGTTTCAGCGATCGCCTCGGTGAGCCGGTCGTTCGCGACCGATTCCGCTGCCGTGATCGCGTCTTCGAGGTTCTCGACGGCGGTCGTGAGCCGGTCGAGTTCGTCGTCGCTCGTGACCGTTCCCTCGCCATCGATGCGGTCCAGGGCGTCCACGAGGGAATCGCCGTCAAGCGTCGTCTCGAGGTCCGCAACCCGATGGACCTGGATCGCCGCCCGGATCGATTCCCGATTCCGCCCGAAAAAGGAGAGGACCCGTTCGGGGACCACGGAGACCGGATCCTCGAGGGCATCCGGCTCGACCTGCACATCGCCCTCGACGTCGATGCCCGCAAAGCGCTCGTCGAGTGCGATGACCGTCGCATAGCCCCGGGCTAGATCCTGCAGTTCGCGGGTGTCTTCGACGAGTTCGACGCTCACCTCCGGCACAGCGTCCGTGGCCTGGCTGTACGTTTCGGCGTCTGTCGTGGCGAGACAGCGATCGCGAACGCGGACGTCACTCGGCTCTTCGAGCGGTTCGAGGCCGTCCAGTGCGTCGATGACCGCCTCCGTAACCGGGCGCTCGAGGGCACGGGTGGCGACGGCTCGGGCCTCCTCGATGCGGTCGGTGACGGCACTCGGATAGAACGTCTCGATGCGGTGGCGACCGTACTCGGTCACCGCCCGTTCCCGAAGGAGCTCGAGGAGCGCGTCGTATACGGCCTCGGCCCGATCGGTCGCCAGAAAACCACCAGGATCGTCGTGACGGCGACGGATCGCATTCCGGACGATCCGGACAGCCCGTCCCTGTGAGAGCCCGGGGGCGGACGCGATGGTTGCGACGTCCCCCCGTTCGAGGGCCCCCTCGGGATCATCTAGGCTCGCGAGCGCGTCGCGGGTTTTTGGACCCACGCCAGGGATCGCCTCGATCTCCATCGGTTCGACCCTTCAGCCCGAACGGCTAAACGGTTGGGGGCTCAGCGATCGCCGCGCCCCGTCCATTTGAGGAGCGCGAGGGTCCCCTCGAACAGCCCGACCATCGTGAGCGCGATGAGGAACGGCGCCATCCCGGTCGGGTCGGGGCTGAACAGGAAGGCGATGCCAAGGAAGACACCCCACATGATGAGCCGCCGTTCGGCTAACCACGTTCTCGTCGTGAGTCCCATCATGATCGCCAGCATGATGAACAGTGGAATCTGGAAGACGATGGCGAGGAAGGCCAACAGAATGAGCATCAGCGTGAACGTCTCACCGAGCGCGAAGGCGATGTCGACGACGTCCCGGGAATACTGCATGAAGTAGGTCATCACCGCCGGCAGGACGAGGAAGTAGCCAAAGAGCAACCCGACGAATGCAAGCACCAGGCTCGTCGGCACGGCTGCCAGGTAGTAGCGCCGCTCGTGGGGATAGAGGCCCGGTCGCATGAAGGCGTAGGTCTGGTAGACGAAAATCGGCAGCGCCAGGACGACTCCCAGGAGGCTAGCTGCCTTCAACTGGGTGATAATGAGCTCCAGCGGGTGGTAGACGTGCGGTTTCGAAATGTCACTCGGGAGGATGGAGTACCAGAGGAAGTTGATGAACTCCTCGCCGAAGGGAAACGCGATCAGGCTGATGATCCCGGCGATGAAGAGCACGACCGCGACCCGCTTGACCATCTCCTCGATGTGTTCGGTGAGCGGCTGTTCTTCGTCCTCGGACGGGCCCGTTTTGCGCTCGATGGGAGTCTTCGCTTCGTCTGGGGTGTCAGTTGACTCTCCCTCCTCCTCATCTCCCTCTTCCTCATCCCCCTCTTCCTCCTCTCCCTCTTCCTCCTCTCCCGCCTCTTTCTCCTTCTTCTCCCCCTCTGGCTCATCAGCCGAACCGTCCTCGGCGTCCCCCTCTGGCTCATCAG
>CAZVCA010000087.1:0-407 GCA_964626045.1 uncultured Halobacteriales archaeon
GGTTTATTTCTCCGCCTCCCCCCTCACCCCGTTCCCCGGATGACGGCGCCCCATTTGTCCCAACCGGCGAGTATTGAACGTCCCACGCCCCTTCCAAAATCAACGTAAGCTCACCTGCGTCCTCATCGACAACCACGTTTTCGGGAGCGATATCCACGTCCGCATCGTTCGCGAAAATCTCCTCCCACGTCGACTCGTCCAAATCTGTCGGCACGGTCACGTTGATATCGGTGAACCGTTTCGTTTCCAGAATCCCTGGTGAGGCCTCGAAGCTGACCTTTTGGGTGCCCTGTTCGGAATAATTGCCCTGAATCGGGGTGATGATTGTCGTATTCTGCCCGTTCTCCGGTGTTCGAAGCAACGTCTGGTCCCCGTTATGGATGACGGTGCCGCCACCTTGCTCGGTC
>CAZVCA010000087.1:417-5125 GCA_964626045.1 uncultured Halobacteriales archaeon
TTCGAGTAGTTCCCCTGTATCGGTGTGATCGTCGTCCGATTTCGCCCGTTTTCCGGCGTGCTCACTAGAGTTTGCCCCTCGTTGTGGACCACGATTCCACCCCCTGAGGCTGTCTCCTCGTAATTCATGTAGAGCACGCCGTGTTCGTGTCTGATCGGCGCCCCTGTGTCCAACTCGCGATAATTTGGCGAATAGGAAAGTAGCTTCGTGTAGACCTCATCTTGGCTCGAAACGGCCGAGAAATTTTCAACGATCCCGAGGGTCGAACCGTCTTGCTTTGCGATCGATATGTTCCGGCGCTCACCTGCCTCTAAGGTCCCCGTCGCTGGCGGTGGATTCACCGCGATCATTCGACTCGGATATCGCGTCCCCAGTTTCACCGTCGTCGACTGGATTTCGCCAGTCGTTCGCGCCTCGAACACCGCACTCCGCAGATCGGTCATGTCGTCTTTGACCGTCTGATAGTGGTCGTATTCGATCTCGGAGTTCTGAATCGGCACCCACATCGCCTGATAGAGGGAGAGGGAGATCATCAGGATCGCAAAAATCAGAATGAACCCGATAACTGTCGAGACCGCCCGTCTGTCATCGGGAAGCTCGAAACGCATACCCATTAGATGCGTAGTAGGGGACCCCGGCTATTTATGCGTGTGCCAGAAACCGGTGGCACGGATACCGTCACTCGTCCTCTTCGATGACTTCCGGATCCGCCAGGGCCTCCTGCAGCGAGTCGAGGCCGTTGACCCACTCGGTGACCAGTCCGTAGTCGAATTCCTCGGTCACCGCCATGTCCAGGGCCGCGCCGTCGATCAACAGCGTGCCGGCCGCGGAGGCATGGCCCAGGGCCGCGTCGAGATCCTCCTCGGCTTCGGCCTCGGCCGCGTGGTGGACGTGCTGGTCGATCGAGCCCTCCTCGATCGGCCCTTCGGCGACGTACCGCTCCGCGCTGTAGAAGACACAGACCAGGCTGGTCTGGACGCCGTCGACCAGCATGAGGGTGTCTTGGTCATCGATCTCCGGGTCCGCGAGCACGACGTCGCGGATGTCGACCAGTTCCTCCATCGCCCGCTCCTCGTCGATGACCCCGTCGTCAAAGGCAGTGAGGATCTTCGCGACGGCGATGGCCACGTCGTCCTGAAGGTTGAGGAGCAGGCGGGCCGAGTCCTCGTCCTCCGGATCGATTTGTTCGTCACGCAGGCGCTCCAGCCAGTTCTCCCACCGTTCGTCGGAGTAAAACTCCGCTTCGGGGTCGCTCATACCCCGACAGCCGGGTCCCCCGGACTAAGGCCTTTCCTTCGAGGTACCGGGTCGGTGTGCCTTTACCACCCCCCGCCGAAACGCCCTCCATGACCGATGAGGGCCTTGAGATAGGGGATGAGCAACCGCTTCCGGAGCCGGATCGAACCGGATCGACGCCGCTTTCGACGACCATGGAGAACCGCCGGTCGCGACGGGAATTTGACCCCGGCCCGGTCTCGCTGTCGGCGGTGAGCCAGGTGCTCTGGGCCGCGCAGGGCCAGACGCATCCGGATGGACTCCGGACGGCACCGAGTGCCGGCGCGACGTATCCATTGGTCGTGTGGCTGATCGTCGCCGAGGGCGGGGTTCCGGAGCTCACGGCGGGGATCTATCGCTATCAACCCCACGCTCACCAGCTCGTCTACGAAGCACGCGAGCCAGTACACGGTGCACTCCAGCAAGCCTCGTACGATCAGGAATGGGTTGGAGACGCCCCGATCATCGTCGCCATTGCAGGGATCGAAGCACGGACCGCCCAGGAGTACGGGTCCCGGGCTGGGGACCTCTACGTGCCGATGGAAGCGGGCCACGCGGGCCAGAACCTGCACCTCCAGGTCGAGGCCCTCGATCTGGCGACCGTCTCGGTTGGCGGGTTCGAGGACGGGGCGGTCGCCGACGCGCTTTCGTTGACGGACGCTCGCCCACTCGTGTTGTATCCGATTGGCCAGCGGGCAACGCACTAAATTGATCGGACAATGGTCCACGCTCTAAAATCGATCGGGGCACGGTCGGCGCCCTGATTTAGTCCCGCGTGAGCGTTTCCTGCGTATCGATGCCGTAGATCGATTTCGGTGTGTCCACGTGAGCGACGGCGACGGCCTCCTCATGTCCGTTTTCGAGGAGCCAATCGACTCGGCGCGGGACCGTCTTGGGTCCCATGACAGCGCCCGGCCGCTCGGGATCGTCGATGAAATCCGTCTCCATCAGGAAGGGCTCCGCCGCGTCGATGGCTGTTTCCAGGTACTCCTTCTGGCTCATCACACTCGGCGTGATTCCCTCGAGCCGGCCGCTGCTGTAGTGTTTGACGACACGTTCCGGCGGAAGGCCGAGATCAGTCGCCCAATCGGCGATGTTGGTGAGGTCCTCTGATTGCTCGGTATGCAGTTGGACGGCCAGGTCGGCATCCGCTGCGACCGCGAGGGCGTGTCGAAGCACCTCGTTTGCGGCGTCCCAAACGTCCTCGTCGACGTCGTAGTGTGGTCGTCCCGATTTGATCGCGACGATGTCGCTCAGGTCGGCATAGGCTGCCGCTTTGTCGATTCCTTTCGTCATGAGATCCCGCGCCTCGTCGACGGTGAACCCCGCATCGTCGGTCAACCTGGAGATGAGTGCCGGATGCACGCCCAGCACGGGCCAGGCTTTGCCGGGGAGGACAGCCATTGCGTCCTCGACGAGCGACAGCGTCTCCTCGAAAACCCGCTCGAAATCCGCTGGTGTTTCGGGGACCCCGTTCAGGTGCCAGGAGGGCTTGTTGACGACGAGGAGATGGGTCCCGCCGCTCCGGGCGAAATCCCTGACAGCGTCGATCCCCTGGCCGCTGCGGTCGAGGTGAAGGTGGTTGTCCAGAACCGGGGTTCCCAGGTCACGCATACGAATGCTCCGTTCGCGGGGGTGAAAAACGAAATGGCCTCACTCCAGCACGACCGCCTCGTCCGCCGCACTGGCCAGGGCATCGGAGCGACCGTGTTCCCCCGGGGCGATCGCGAGCGTGTACAGCCCGTTTCGGTTGGCGAACTCGATGACGGGTTTGAAGTCGGTGTCTCGTGAGGCGATCGCGATCGCTCCCAGTTCGGATTCCCCGATCGCGGCCGTGGCCTCGACAGCGAGTTTCACGTCGACGTCCCCGCTCGTGATCCGCACGTCGAAGCCGTGTGCCTCGGCAGCTTGAATCAGGCCGGCAGGGGCGTTCTCGTCGAGATACAGCCGGGTCACGGCGAGTGCACCGGCTCCCTCGGCGGTTTCCCGCAGGTCATCGAGATCGACGTCGAACTCGTCTCGAAGCACGTTTGGCCCGTCGACGAAGAGGCCGATTCGCGTGTCACCTCCCAGGTGTCGGGAGAGCCATCCCATACCGGAGCGACCCAGCCCGGAAATAAAGGCGTGCTGGTCGGCTGATCGACCCACGGTGACCGCCTGAGGGCGTGACAGAAGCAGAAACGATCGGGTATAGGAAGGCATTAATTGCCGGCGACTGTGCCTTTAGGTATGGCCCTGCGGACGCCACCGCTACATGCGGTTCACGAGGAGCGAGGCGCGTCGTTCACCGACTTCGGCGGCTGGGAAATGCCGGTCGAATTCGACTCGATTCACGCGGAGCATGAAGCTGTCCGAACGGCTGTCGGCACCTTCGACGTCTCGCATATGGGCGAAGTCACTGTCACGGGGCCAGATTCGACGACCCTTGTCGATCGACTGACGACAAACGACGTGAGTGCTCTCGAACCGGGAGACGCCCACTACTCGACGATTACCGACGAGGATGGGATCATCATCGACGATACGGTCGTCTACCGGTTGCCCGCGGACCTTCCCGACGGAACACCCGGGGCGGGGGCCGATTACCTGTTTATTCCGAACGCCGGTCACGACGAGCAGATGGCAACCCGCTTCCGGACCCATCGCGACGATTGGGACCTCGAGGCCGAGGTGACAAACCAGACCGAGGCGTACGGTATCGTGGCCGTCCAGGGACCGGATGCCGAGGACGAGGTCACGAGCGCAGCCGGCGACGCCGCGGGGGAACTCGGCCGCTTTTCCGCGGCCGGGTTGTCGATCGAGGGTGTTCCCTGTTGGGTCGCACGGACAGGGTACACTGGCGAAGACGGCTACGAGATCCTCGCGCCGATGGACGAGATGGAGACCGTCTGGGCCGCCTTCGAGGACGCCCAGCCCTGTGGGCTCGGCGCCAGGGACACGCTCCGGCTCGAATACGGACTCTTACTTTCGGGCCAGGATTTCAATCCCGACACCCTCCCTCGGACGCCGTTCGAAGCGGGGGTCGGGTTCACCGTCGACCTGAATACGGACTTTGTCGGACGGGACGCCCTGGCAACCCAGAAGGAGGCCGGACTCGAACAGACGTTCGTCGGGTTCACGCTCGAAGAGCGGGGCATTCCCCGACACGACTACGAGATCACGGACGAAACAGGAGCGGAGATCGGCGTCGTCACGAGTGGCACGATGAGTCCGACCCTCGGCGAGCCGATCGGCTTGGGATATGTCCACCCAGACCATGCGGAGGCGGGTGAGACAGTATTTATATCGATTCGGGGCGAAGGAAAGCAAGCGACGATCACAACACCACCATTCATCAACCAATGAGCTTCGACATACCTGACAACCTGTACTACACCGAATCGCACGAGTGGGTCGACCCGGACACCGGCAAAGTCGGCATCACCGACTTCGC
>CAZVCA010000088.1:0-5088 GCA_964626045.1 uncultured Halobacteriales archaeon
CGATAAAAGCAGTAATAGAAGGCGAAAAAGAATCAAACGATAAATCCTATAAAGAGGCAAGAAATCATTACCTAAAAGAGGCCTCATTTACCTTCTTCAACAGGATGGTCGGCATCAAGGTAATGGAGGCAAATGGTTTAATAGATGAAGCAATCACGGAAAGAAAGGAACACGGCGGCAGGAGCCTACGTCACAACTTATTCCTTGAAGAAAATCCAACTCATAGAGGCACCAGTGGCCTGGGTAGAAAACAGTTCTTCCGAGAAGTCTTCGCTAAACAAGCAAAAGAACTACCCGACCTCTACCGAGAAGACCACCAGTACGGACCCTTCGTACCTAACTCCGAATTAATCCGTGACGTAACGGAAATAATAAATGAAGTACCGCTGGAGGAGTGGGAAAAGGACGATACCTTGGGGTGGGTTTATCAGTACTATAATGCACCGGACAGACAGAAGTTAAAAGATAGCGACGAAAAGATCTCTTTCGATCAAGTAGGTACTGCATCACAACAGTATACTCCCCGCTGGGTAGTAAAATTCCTGGTTGACAATACTTTAGGTAAATTGTGGCTGGAAATGCGCCCTGACTCTCCGCTCAAGGAAGAAAGAGATCTGCAAATACCGGAATTTCCGGAGGACCAAAGTCGCCAACCAAAAGATCCATCTGAGGTCAAAGTACTAGACCCCGCCTGCGGAAGCGGTAATTTCCTTCTCTATGCCTTCGACATACTCTACGATATTTACCGCCTACACGCCGAAAACGTGAGTAAAGAAGAAATTCCCAACGAGATTCTAAAGAACAACCTACATGGGTTAGACATCGACAGCCGTGCTGTCCAGATAGCTCTCCTCTCACTATACCTAAAAGCAGGTTCGGCTGGATATAGCGGTAAGTTGGAATTCAACGTTGCCTCCGCTGATTTGACCTTTGCCGACGGCGGTCATTTAGAAGATATAAGAGAAAAGTACATAAACCAGCCCGGGGAGGAGGAAATATTCGAGAAGCTCTGGGATGAGTTCAAGCTGGCTAGTAAGCTCGGATCACTAGCTGATTTCAAATCGAGGGTAGACGAAGTGGTCGACGATCTGGAAGAGTTACACGGGAAACAGCCTTTGCTCGAAAAGCAAAGTTCTTTCTTCGGTGATACTGAGCAACCGCTTTCTGCAAGCAGCTCTACAGAAAAGATCCGTAATAATTTGTTGGATCAAGTAAAAACGGATCTCAGCCAAGCGAAAGAGACCGAAGACCTTGCTCAAAAGTTCTTCGCTGAACAGGGGCTAAAAGGCTTGGATTATACGAAAATACTCTTTCAGGAGTACGATGTAGTCTTGGCTAACCCGCCTTATTTGGATAGCGGAAATTACTCTTCCGAGCTTAAGAGCTTAGTAAACGATAACTTCAAAGGTTTTCACAAGAACCTTTTTGCTGCCTTTATTAAAAGAAATCATCGCTTTCTAAAACCAGATGGCGAGCTGGGCATGATAACACCTCACAACTTTATGTTTTTAAAGTCGTACGAGGATGTTCGTAATTTTATATTGAACAATATGGAAATTTCCCAATTTGCCCATCTGGGCCTTGGGGGAGTGTTCTTGGATAATATAGTTAGGTTGGATGTCGATACCGCGATGTTTACGATGAGTAAACAAAAAAGTAAGAATCTTGAAAAAAGCATCTTTTACAGACTCGTGAGCAAAGGTCGCTTTTCTGATTGGAAAAAGAACACTTTATTTGATTCAATAAATAGACTTCACAACCAAGAAGAATCTAAATTTGTAAATAAAGTCGATCAAGAGTCCTTTGGCGCTATCCCCGGCTCTCCATTCGTATACTGGATCAGCGACAAGTTGAGGGATACTTTTGCTCAGGAAGATCCTTTGAATGAAGTCGCTGTTGTAGCTCAGGGGTTAGCCACTTCAAACAATGCTCGTTTCCTCCGAATGTGGTGGGAGGTGGATCAAGAAAAAGTTTCGAGTAATTATGAAAAGGACAGCAAAAAATGGGTTCCCTTTGTCAAAGGCGGGCCTTATAAGAAATGGTATGGAAATCTCTGGTGGGTTATTAATTGGAAGAATGACGGGGCAGAGTTGAAAAATTTTGCCGAGCAAAAGTATAACAACGCTTCACGCATAATTAAGAACGAATCCTACTATTTCAAGAAAGGGATCAATTTTTCCCAAACAACGGGTTCTGCAATGAATGCCAGATATACCCCCAAAAACCACATTTTTGATGTTGTTTCTTCCTCAGTTTACCCCGATAATGAGAAGGTAAATTATTTTATTGGTTTTCTAAATTCGTCACTGTTCGGGTTTTTAGTAAGTGTGATCAACCCGACTGTTCATTATCAGGTTGGTGACGTTAAAAGAGTTCCTACAAAATTACCTGAACAAGTCCCGGATTATACATCAGATAAAACAATACATATTATCTCAACACAAAATACCTCTCTCCAAAAACACCTCTGCACCTTCTCACTAATAGAAAGAAACTTCGTTCACACCCCACTAGACGGGGCAAGAAAAAAAGCGGAAACCAGTTCAGTAACACAAGGAGCCAAAACTTACATCGATTATGAGCTAATCCAAGAAGTTAAGGTACTGCTAAACGAATCCGTTATCGACGAAGAAATATTCGACCTCTACGAATTAGAGGAAAAGGACATCCAGGCAATCTTCGACGAAGAAGGAAAGCCGGCCGGCTACCAGCCGTTGCTTTACGAAGACGACCTAAATTATCTACCGAAAGGTAAGCTCGTTGATAACCAATTCGACTTGACCGAGGAAGATATCAAAAAGATCGAAAACCTCCGTGAAGACTACGCTAAATCACTTCCCGCTTATGATCTACCTGGCGAGGAAAAAATGGGAAAAGAAAACGAGGTTCTGGACCTATACGACGACAACGAAGGCCTGAGGGATATTTGTACGGAAGCGGAAGTTAATCCACTTTCCATACTGAGGATAGTCAAAGAGACAAACCATATACCGTTAAAGAAAGGTAGGGAAATTGTACATGAATTCCTCTTTGATAAGATTCTGAAGATACTTAGGGAAGACCCGGATGGAATAGTTCCGTTGAGCTCCCAGACCGGAGAGGATACGGTTTATCAAAAATTACAACGAGGGCTAGATGATCTGGGCTACGAGACCTACGAAGGCTTCGAAAGCTACTTAAAGCGGGGCCGAACGCTGGAAGACTGGCTCTACCGGGACTTCTTTGAAGCCCACGCCAAGCGATTTAGCTACCGAACCTACAAAGGAGCAATAGTCTGGCACTTAACCAGCGGCAAGAAGAACGGATTTGACGTTTATGTTTTACACCACAAATGGAGCCAGGATAATTTAAAGAAACTCCGGACAGTTTACCTAAGCAACAGAAAAGAATTCCTGGAAAATAGATTGGCCCAACTGGACAGAGATGAACAAGACAAAGAATGGCGCAAAAGGCGGGAACAGCTCGACGAAGTCGAAAAGATGGAAGAAAAGCTGAAAGAGCTAGAAAACGACCCCGACTACGACCCGGAAGTCGACGACGGCGTCGGCAAGAACATCGCACCATTGCAGGACAAAGGGCTAACCTCTTATGACGTGCTATCTAGCAAGCAGAAGAAGAAATACTTGGAGGCGGATTGGTAAAAACGCGGAAGGCTAAAGCCTTCCGCTACACAAGAAAGTTAGTTAAATAGCGTAATAAAATTACTGGAAAGTAGGTGGCAAGTATGTTCGCCAAATGGTTAGCAGAAGAACTAGAGGGTAAGTTAAAAGAACACAAGCGGGTACTGTTCCTTGACCCGGGTAAAGAATACGATTTTGCCTTGTCCGATCTGGAGGGTGAGTTGGACTCCGGCATGGTTAAGGCCGACCACCCGTTCAAGGCAAAGTACCTGGCGGAAAAGGAGTACCGGAACGAGCCCTGCGTGATTTACGTAAATTCCCCCCAGGATGAGCTAAACTACCTGGCCGAATACGAAGCAACGGGTGGCGTCTTCGATCAGTCAGTTAAAGACTTCGTCATGGAAAAGTCCGGAATCGAGGATATGGATGTGGACTGGTTGAAGGTTGCCGCTCAGGAATCGCTGGGAGAACCGGAAAAGTACTGGGATAAGATAATGGTAAACGGAAAGGAAGGGATACTGGGCGACCTGGATAGAAAGGCGTTGCACTTCCTGACGGAACCGGCCGATATGGCCGATTCGTTGAAAGAAGACGGGGTTTACGAGCTCTTCCAGACGGGAGTACGAGAGACTTTCGGCGTCGACGTACCGCCGGGAAACGTCGAGGGGTTGGCAAAGGAGCTGGGGACTGCGGTCTTGCTTGCCGGGTTGAGTTACGAGATCCTCGAATCGGAGCTAGGTGAGTTCTCGGAGCAACAAAAAAAGGACCTGAAGGACCTCTACGAGCAGTGGATGGATTCGGCTGCCGGGCGAGAGGCATTCGAAAAACACGTGGAGAGGGTGGGAAGCGAACTGGATTGGGAAGAGCTTTTGTCGGAGATAGTTCCTTGGGATCTGGACCCGGATCATCCGTTCGGGGAAGCCGATAAAAGGCTGCAGCAGAACTATCTTGACGAGATCGAGGAGAAAGAGCCCGGAAGTTTGGAACAGAAGGACTTCATTTACGATAGGAGCAGCAGCCAGGCCGTGAAGGCGTTGGACCTACCGAACTGGCGCGTGTTTACCCTGTTGGTTGAATACCTCGAGGGTAGAGAAGAGACTGAACTTTCCGAAATCGAGGACCTGGAAAGCTTTCTATCTGCTTACGCGGAGGATCTGTGGAAACTGGATGCTGCCAGACGGCTAAGTTCTACTAGGCTATCCGACGAAGATCTGGAAAACCGTGTAGAAAGGCTCTATGAACAGGAATGGGACAAGCTGTCCAAACTTTGGTACGAGTACCTAGCGGAGAGCAAAGCGGGTAAGGAATACCGAGGCGTTACGATAAAGGAGATGGTGCAAGGCGAAAAGAAACCGGCAGTGATCCTTGCCGACGGCTTCCGTTACGAGTTGGCAGAGGGGCTGGGCGAAAAACTGGAGAGTTTTCAGGTGGACTTGAGCCCGGAGCTTACCGCTTTGCCGACGAAGAC
>CAZVCA010000089.1:0-1543 GCA_964626045.1 uncultured Halobacteriales archaeon
AGAGGAGTTCCTCGAGCGAGACGATCGTCTGGGTGTACACGTCGCCGCCCGCGGCGATGGTCGCCTCGCTCGCACCGGCCGCCGGGATCGCGGTGCTCAGGACGGCGATGTGGGTGAACAGGTACCCGATGAGCACCCAGCCCGTGAACTTGTGGAAGATCCAAGCCCACATCCCCGCCTCGAACTCCCGCCAACGGCTGAAGTCCTCGATGAGGCCTCGTTTATACGACTGGCTCATGTGTTCGTCTGTGATCTGCGGTCGTATAGTAGTTACTACCACGGCGGGACTCTCGCCCGCGTTCCCGCGTTTCGGGACCGTGTCGCGGGCCGTCTCGGGTGTCGTCGGGCCGATCCGCGCTGCGTCGTCCGACCGATCCGCACTGTGTCGTCGGGCCGATCCGCGCTGCGTCGTCCGGTTCCGTGCCGCGCCGTGTCACACCGCCGGCGCTGACAGAAGTCTTTTACCCGCAAGACACGCCTGTACGATCGCAATGGCGAAAGGCGAAGTCGATTTCTTCAACGACACTGGCGGCTACGGTTTCATCGATACTGACGAGGCGGACGAGGACGTGTTCTTCCACATGGAAGATGTCGGCGGTCCGGACCTCGAAGAAGGGCAGGAGGTCGAGTTCGACATCGAGGAGGCCGACAAAGGCCCCCGCGCGTCGAACGTCACCCGACTGTAATCGGCGACGACACCCGAGGCGAACAGGCTTTTTTGACCGCTCTACCGGTGAGCGAACGCGCCGTTCAGCGACCCGAATCGGACAGCCCCGGGACCGTCGACCGGATTCGAGCGGTCGCCGAGCGCCCCTCTCAGCCGCCCCGTCGCGTGAGAATCGCTCGCGCCCCGTGTCGCAAAGAACAACCGTTAAAAGTCGGCGACGGTTCCGGATCGACATGGCAGGAACTATCGAAGCGCTCGTCCCCGGCGGGCAGGCCGACCCCGGTCCGCCGCTCGGCCCGGAGCTCGGGCCGACCCCGGTGGACGTACAGGACGTCGTCGCGCGCATCAACGACGAGACCGCCGCGTTCGACGGCATGGAAGTGCCCGTCACCGTCGACTACGACGACGACGGCTCCTTCGAGATCGAGGTCGGCGTGCCGCCGACCGCGGAGCTCGTCAAAGACGAGGCGGGCTTCGAGACCGGCTCCGGCGAGCCGCACGAGAACTTCGTCGCCGACATGTCCGTCGAGCAGGTGAAGACGGTCGCCGAACAGAAGTCGAGCGACCTGCTCGCGTACGACACCAAAAACGCCGCAAAGGAGGTCGGCGGCACCTGCGCCACCCTCGGTGTCACCATCGACGGCGAGGACGCCCGGACGTTCGACGACCGCGTCGACGCCGGCGAGTACGACGACGTCCTCGACGAGTAACGCCCGCGGCCGCCCTCTTCCGACGCCGTCCGTTTCTCACCGACCGTCCACGGGAGTGACCGTTTCCAAGAGCGACCGCCTCCGGGAGCGGCCGCCTACACGACCGGTCGTTCCGCAGGCTCGGCCTCGGTCGGCTCGGCCGTCACCGGTCGCACGTCGGTCCACG
>CAZVCA010000089.1:1553-4967 GCA_964626045.1 uncultured Halobacteriales archaeon
GCGTCGACGCCGGCGAGTACGACGACGTCCTCGGCGCGTAACCCCGCCGTTTTCGCAGTGATCTCGAGGGCGAATGCCCACGAGTTTACCCGCGGGTGCCTGACGGCCCGCCGACGGACTCGCTTTCTTCGAGCAGCTCGCGGCCGCGCTCGGTCAGCAGATAGCTCGCCGGCGTTCCGTCGGCTCCCGCCCCGCAGGCGTCGGCCATCGGGCAGCCGCTACAGGCCGCCGAGTCACAGTCGATCGCGCGGAGGTACCCCTCGCGGACCATCGAGTCGAGCATCCCGTCGACGGCGTCCTCGCGGGTGTCCAGCCGGTCGGCGATCGCCGAGACCGGCACGTTTCGCGTGACTAACGCGAGGACGCGGCGGTAGGTGCTCACGGCGCGACCGCCTCGCGAAGCCGGTCGGCGGCGCTGACTCCGTCGAGATGGCGGACGGCCGGAAGCGTGAACGGCACGGCGAGAAGCGCCGGGACGTACGGCGGGGCGAGCGCGCCGAGCACCGCTCCCGGAGGGGCGACCCACGCCTCCGCGCCGCCCGGCACGGCTCCGAGCACCGCGGTCACCGTCAGAGTGCCGGCCGTGATCCAGAGCATCCCGCCGGCGAGGACGAGGACCGCCCGCTCGCGCACGAGGGAGACGTCGGCGAAGACGGCGTGAACGTACAGCCCGCCGGCGGCGGTCACGATGAGTCCCCGCCAGAGGGCGTCGGTACCGCCCACCGAGGCCGGCCCGACCGTCCGGTCGACGCCGAGGACGCCGACGACGAGTTCGGCCCCGCCGCCGAGGAGGAGACCGATCCCGACGACGACCCAGTAGAGCCGTTCGACCCGCATCTACGCCACCCCCGCGACGATCCCGCCGAGACGGAACAGTCCGCCCCAGACGAACAGCGCGGCCACGAGCGTGACGAGGCTTCCGACGAGGACGCGTCCGATCCCGCCGCTTCTGTGGCCTTCCTTCAACAGCATGGCGAACGTCGCCACGCAGGGGAAGTAGATGCTGATCAGTATCACCGACATCACCGTCTCGTACGGGGTGAGCCCGACGGCGCTCAGCTGGGCGACTGCGAGGTCTTTCCGCATGAAGCCGGCGACGAGCGCGGGAACCGTCTCCGCCGGCACGCCGAACCAACCGGTCAAGATCGGCTGGACCGCCGCGGCGATCGCGGCCATCAGCTCGGTCACGTAGAGCACGTTGATCACGCCGACGCCGAGGAGGACGAACGGCAGGCCGGTGGTGAGAAACCCGCGGGTGCGCATCGCGAGCTTCCGGCCGAGCTGCCGCGGCCGCGGCCAGCGTAGCGGGGGAACGTCGACGATGAACTCCGGCGTCGAACCGCCGACGAGCCTGTTGAGGACCGCGCCGAACACGAAGAAGCCGGCGACGAGGTACAGAAGGATGTACCCCGTGTACTGCGGGATCAACGAGAGCATCACGCCGATCTGGGCGCCACAGGGAACAAACACCGACAGCAGGGTCATCGTGATGAACCGCTGTTTCTCGCCTTCGAGCGACCGGGTGGCCTCGACGCCCGGCACGTTACACCCGAAGGAGAGAACCACCGGTACGACCGCGAAGCCGTGCAGACCGATCCGGTGGAAGAACGTGTCGAGCAGGACGGCCAGCCGCGGGATATACCCCGAGTCTTCGAGCACCGAGAGGACGGCGTACAACGCGATCAACGCGGGCACGACGACCCCGACGGCGACGAACAGGCCGCTCGTGAGCATCCCGAAGGCCTCGAAGCTGTTGGTCGCCGCCGGGTCACCGACGAGGATGAAGTACAGCCAAGTGCCCTCGAACGGGAACGTCGCCTGGAGCCAGGGCAACCAGTACTCGTCGAAAAGCGGTACGAAGAATCCGTCGGTGAAGAAGCCGGCGACGGCACCGAAGATCCCCCAGATACCGTAGAGGACGGCGACGGCGAACGGAAACCCGGTCCACGGCGAGATCATCAGCTGTCCGACCTCGTCGGCGATCGAGGCCTCGCCGGTTTCGTATTCGACCGTCTGGTCCGTGATCTCGTCGACGAGGTCCCACCGCGTCGTCGGGTCGAGTTCCGATTCCATGCGTTACGACGAATTTCGGACGCGCGTCTGTACGTTCTCGATCGACGGCGACCGGGCCTCGTGGATCCGCCGCTTGAGGGTCTCGACGCCGCGTCCCTTCGTGGCGACGGTCGGGACGACCGGCACGTCGAGCAGCGCCTCGACCCGCTCGGTGTCGATGTCGATCCCCTTGCGGCGCGCCTGATCCCACATGTTGATCGCCACGACGAGCTCGAACTCGCGTTCGACGAGTTCGAGCACCACGTTGAGCCCGCGCTCGAACCGCGTCGCGTCGATCACTCCGACGACGAGCGCGTTCTCGGCGTCGTCGAGCAGCTCGACCGTCACCGCCTCGGCGCGGTCGCGGGGATCGAGCGAGAAGGTTCCCGGCGTGTCGACGACCGAAACGGTGTCGCCGTCGGCGACGAACTCCCCTTCCGCGTAGCTGACGGTCGTTCCGGGGTAGTTCGACTCGACCGCGGTCGCGTCCGCGAGGCGATTGAACAGGACGCTTTTGCCGACGTTCGGATGCCCGACGAGAAGCGCCTGTGACGGGCCGGCCATCACTCGGTCGAGAGCTCGATGCCCCGCGCGCACCGTCGGCTGATCGACGTCACCGACCGGTCGACCGCGACGACAAGCGGTCCGCGGAACGGCTGTTTCGACCGGAGTTCGAGTTCGCGTCCCGGCCGGATACCCATCGCCAGCGCGCGGTCGTGAACGCGCCCGTCGACGCGCTCGATGGTGCCCGTCTGTCCGCGTTCGAGCGCGGCCGCGTGCGTTCGTTCCGCGGTTGGTTTATCCGTGGTCGGTTCGTCGGCGGTCGGCTCGTCGGCGGTCTGCCGCGGATCGACCGCGGCGATCAGCGTGGTGAACATTCGTGTGTTCCTCTTGCTGCGCCGGTTTTTTCGGCCCACCTAAAAACCTATGGCCGCCTTCCCACGTTCGGATATCGCGGTCACGCCACCCCGCATTCCGGCAAAAACACTTTGAGTTCGAACCGCAGAGACACGGGTATGTGGAACGGTCCGCGCGAACGCGCGATGAGGGAACGGCGGTCGCTCCGCAGCGACCAGACGAGGCTGTACCGATGACCGAACCCGAGGTCCAGGTCACGCCGAGCCGCGGGCGGTACCTCTGTGGTATCCTCTACGAGACGCTCGGGTCGTCCGGGCCCATCCAGACCGGTGCCTTAGCGACGCGGCTCGCGGTCAGCCGCGCGAGCGTGACCGAGGCGATGGCGGAGTTCGACGACCGCGGACTCGTCGCCTACGAACCGTATCGCGGGGCGGAGCTGACCGAACGCGGGGAAACCGCAGCCAGGCGGCTCTTCTGGCGGCAGTGTGCGGTCAAGCGGTTCTT
>CAZVCA010000090.1:0-4961 GCA_964626045.1 uncultured Halobacteriales archaeon
GCCTACGCGCGCCGCCGGGACACAGAGGGCCTCTCCGACGCCCAGGCCCAGGCGGCGATTGCCGAGGCCTTCGACCAGCGCACCGCCGCGGTGGACGCGTGGGTCTACGACGTGTACGAGTCGGTCACGGCCCGCACGCTGCGGCGCTGGGCCCAGCAGTTTCGGGAGGAGGGGCTGCAGGGCCTGATCGACAAGCACGGGCGCCGGAGCGAACGCTCCTACGAGTCGTACTTCGGCGCGGGCTCGGAGCTGCGCAAAGTTGCGCTCCACTACCTCGCCGACCACCCGGACTGTACGAGCACGGAGCTTCTGGACGAGCTTGCCCAACACGTCGACGACGACGCGCTGCCCACCCGCCGCACCGTACAGCGCTTCCTGCGGAAAATGGGCGGGTGAGTAGAGAGCGGAGAGGAGCGTGGAGGTAAGAGCGTGGGGGCGTGGGCGCATTTGTGTGCGGGGCTCAGCGTCTGCAATCGAGAGACGCTGTTGCCACTGTGAGATTGGCGCAGCCCCCGCCCGACAGTAAAGGCCCTCTCTGTCTGGATCGGTTCCACACGAGCGAGGCGCTGAGGACGACAGCGAGGGCCGAGTGGAGCGAGGTCCTGCTGCCTGCGGCACGAGTGATCACCGGGCTGCCCTGTGGCCGGAGAGAACGAGTGCTCTGGAGGTGCAGAGGGCGGCATTTTGGACAAAACACGTGTCGCAGGCATCGCCGTCGGGGCCTCGCCTAGACAAAACACGTGTCGCACCCCTCTCAGGGCCTAAAACCGTAGATTTGCGGGGACGAGAGGCGGCCCTTCGCCGATGTTGGGCACACGGTGGGGCGTGTTCCGTTAGGGGCATGCGCCGGTTTTATCCGGTCGTTTCCGTAGATTTTCGCGCACGAGTCTGGTTCGGGTCATGCATCAGGATTACTTCGAGCACGATGTCATTGTGGTGGGCGGGGGGCACAGCGGCAGCGAGGCCGCGGCCGCGGCGGCCAACATGGGGGCCGACACGCTCCTCATCACGATGAAACTGGCGGACATTGGACAGATGTCGTGCAACCCCGCCATCGGGGGGATCGGCAAGGGCCACATTGCACGTGAAATCGATGCGCTCGGCGGGATCATGGGGAAGGCCACCGACCGGGCGGGCATCCAGTTTCGGATGCTCAACAAGAGCAAGGGGCCGGCCGTGTGGGGGCCGCGGGCCCAGTGCGGGCGCCGTGCCTACGCCCGGGCCATCCGGCAAGAGCTGGAGGCCATCGACAACCTGAAGATGCGGTCGGACATGGTGAAGGAGATTCTGACCGACGACGCGGGGGAGACGGTGACGGGCGTGCGCACGAATCTCGGCAAGGAATTCCGCGCCCCCTGCGTGGTCCTCACCACGGGCACCTTCTCGAACGGCGTGATCCACGTCGGTGAGCAAAACTTCGGCGGGGGACGCATCGGGGAGAGCGCCTCGCACGGCATCACGGGCTGCCTCCACGACCTCGGCTTCGAGAGCGGGCGGCTCAAGACCGGCACGCCGCCGCGCGTGGACGGGCGCTCCATCGACTACAGCGTGATGGAGAAGCAGCCGGGCGATCCGGACGCGACGGCCTTTTCCTTCCTGACCGACGACCTGCCGTCGGTGGAGGCGCAGCTTTCCTGCTGGCTCACCGACACGACGCCCGAGACCCACGAGGTGCTGCGCACCGGCTTCGACCGGAGCCCGATGTTTACGGGGGCGCTCGACGCGGACGGCCCGCGCTACTGCCCGTCCATCGAGGACAAGATCGACCGCTTTTCGGAGAAGGACCACCACCAGCTGTTCATCGAGCCGGAGGGGCGGGACACCCACGAGGTGTACGTCAACGGCTTCTCGTCGAGCCTGCCGGAGGAGGTGCAGTTTGAGGCGCTGCGCACCATTCCGGGCATGGAGGAGGCCCACATGCACCGGCCCGGCTACGCCATCGAGTACGATTTCTTCCCCCCGTACCAGATCCAGTACAGCCTGGAGACGAAGTACGTGGACGGCCTCTTCTTCGCCGGGCAGATCAACGGCACCACCGGCTACGAGGAGGCGGCCGCGCAGGGCATCATGGCGGGCATCAACGCCGTGCAGAAGCTGCGGCAGGCCGACCCCATCGTGCTGAAGCGGTCGGAGGCCTACATCGGCGTGCTCATCGACGACCTCGTGGCGAAGGGCACCGACGAGCCGTACCGCATGTTCACGAGCCGCGCGGAGCACCGCATCCTGCTGCGCCAGGACAACGCCGACCAGCGCCTCACGGAGCTGGGCCACAAGCTGGGCCTCGCCTCGAAGGAGCGCCTCGACCGCACGCGGGAGAAGGAGCGGGCGATCGATGTTACACGTGAAACATTGTCCGACACGACCGTCAGCCCCCAGCAGGTGGACGACTACCTCAACGCCGTCGGCACCTCCACGCTCGACCAGCCGCGGCCCGTGATCGAGCTCTGCAAGCGTCCGGAGGTCGACTCCGAGGCCCTCCTCCGCCACGCCGGCATCTACGACGAGGTGGTGACGGAGGCGCCGGGCATGCTCAGCGCGCCGCGCCTCATCGAGATCGACCTCAAGTACGAGGGGTACATCGACCGGCAGCAGGACATGGTGGAGGAGATGGAGGAGAAGGAGCGCTGGCCGATCCCCGACGACTTCGACTACCACGCGCTCGACAACATCTCCATCGAGGCCCGACAGAAGCTAAGCAAGGTGGAGCCGGACAACCTGGGCCAGGCCTCGCGCGTGCCGGGCGTCCGCGCCTCCGACATCTCCGTCCTCATGGTGCTCCTCAAGAACGAGGGCGTGGAGCCGCTGCCCAAGGAGCGCGACCTGGACCTCGACACGATGGGCGGCGACGGGCAGTCGTTCGGTGTTTCACGTGAAACGGCAGTCGAGGTGGGGTAGAAGGCGTGGTGCGTATTTCGTATTGCGTGGGGCGTGATGCATGAATCCTCCTACGGGTCGGTGGTCTTCTTTCTATGGAGAACCTTGCCTGGAGTCCCTTCAAGAGCCTGACGGCGGAGCAACGAGAGCAGCTCGACCGCTTTCGGGAGCAGCTCCTCCGCTTCAACCAGCGCGTCAACCTCATCTCGCCGGAGACGGAAGACGCGTTTCGGACGCGGCACCTGCTGCACTGCCTGACGCTGACGGCCCGCGACTTCCCGGCGGGGTGCACCGTCGTCGACTGGGGCACCGGGGGCGGGCTGCCCGCGATCCCGCTCGCGATTTGCCATCCGGAGGTGACGGTGGTGGGCGTCGACTCGGTGGGGAAGAAGAGCCGGGCCGTGCGCACGATTGCCCGGCGGCTGGGGCTCGACAACTGTTTCACGTGGAACGGGCGGGCCGACGAGTGGCCCGGCGAGGCGCACTACTCGGTCTCCCGCGCCACGGCGCCGCTGGCCGACCTCTGGGCATGGCATCGTCGCGTGGCCGTTTCGCCCGACGACCCGAACGGCGACGCGTGGCCGCCGGGGCTTCTCGCGCTCAAGGGCGGCGACCTGAGCGACGAGGTGGCGGCCCTTCACGCCGCGGATCCGGACGCACGGGTTGAGCGCCACTCGCTGAACGACCTGCTCGGGCGGAACGGGTTCTTCGGGGAAAAGGAGATTGTGGCGGTGCGCTCGTAGCGTGATGTTTCACGTGAAACGTCGCGCGTGCCGCTGCCCGTGACCCTCTGCACGACCCGCTCACCTCCATGCGTCGCGCAATGATCAACACCGCCCTCGGGCTCGCCGTCGGCTACGCGGCGATCGCCGGCCTCGCGTTTGCCTTTCAGGACCAGCTCCTCTTCCAGCCGAGCGACCGCCTCCGCGCCACGCCCGAGGATGCGGGGATGCCCTACGAGACGGTCCATCTGAACACGGAAGATGGCGAGACGCTCCACGGCTGGTGGATTCCCGCCCCCGATGTTTCACGTGAAACGAGCCCCGGGGCGTCCGCGAAGCAAACGCTCCTCTTCTTCCACGGCAACGCCGGCAACATTTCGGGGCGCCTGGAGAGCGTGGAGCAGTTTCGTCGGCTCGGGCTCAACGTCCTGATCGTCGACTACCGCGGGTACGGGCAGAGCACGGGCACGCCGTCCGAGGCGGGCCTCTACCGCGACGCGGCGGCCTGCTGGCGGCACCTGACGGAGACGCGGGGCCTCGCGCCCCAGAACATTGTCGTCTTCGGGCGCTCGATGGGCGGTGGGCCTGCGACCTGGATCGCGTCGCGGAAACGGCCCGGGGCCGTGATTCTGGAGTCGGTCTTCACGAGCGTGCCCGACGTCGGCGCCCACCACTACCCGTTTCTTCCGGTGCAAACCCTGGCCACGAATCAGTTCGACAATGCGTCCCGGGTGGGGGCGATCAGCGCGCCGCTCCTCTCCATCCACAGCCGGGACGACCGGATCGTGCCGTTTGAGCTGGGGCGGAAGGTCTACGAGGCGGCCGCCGCGCCGAAGCAGTTCCTGGAGATCGAGGGCGGGCACAACGACGGGTTTCTCGTGTCCGCCGAGGACTACCTTCGGGCGATTGACGATTTTCTGGAGGAGCACCTGGGTTCGGGGGACGAGTAGAGAGCGTGGGGGCACGGAAGCGTGGGGGCATAGGGGAGAGGAGCCATGGGAGAAGGGGGCTTAGGAAAAAGGGGCGGGGCTGCTGATGGGCGTCCGCCAAGGTGCTGGGGCGCGCGGGTCTCCGTTTCTACAGCCCGAACCGCCACGCTCTCGACGCCCGCGCACGCCACTCCCATGCTCTTCACTCTCATGCTCTTCACCCCCGTGCCCTCAACCCCCGTTCCCCCCGACACTTACGCCTCCACCGTGGCCATCGTCTTGGTCTCCTCCAGCAGCAGCGACTCGGTCACCTGAAGGGCCTCGTCGAGGGTGTGCACGTCCTGTACGATGGCGCGCATGAGGCCGCCCTCCACGTCGTCTTTCATCACGTACTCGCGGTCGAGGAGCGTGAGCTTTTCGAGGAGCGGGTGGAAGA
>CAZVCA010000091.1:0-4914 GCA_964626045.1 uncultured Halobacteriales archaeon
AGCCTTGTTGCCGGGTCGGCCACCATCCTTCCCGCCCAGGGGCAGGCGGCGGCAACGGACAACGCGGCGCTCACGTCAGGCAGCACTGTCATCCTGACCAGCCAAGAAACGGCGCTGGCTCTGGACGGCGCTATCCTCGTGGACGCCCATGGCAATCCTTTAGCCGTTATCCAGACCGGCGCGACGACTGATTATCCAAGCCTTGTCCAAGCGAACACCGTGATTTTGACGGCAAACGACTTTGTCGGCCACGCTGCCAAGGCGCTCTACGGCTCGCCGCACATAAAGCCTGTCTTGCAGGCCAGTCCGCAGCTTATCGAACGGCTCAAGGCTAAACTCGTAATCATTAAATAAGGGAGAAATACCATGTCTCATGTTTTGACCGACCTCGGCGAAGAATGGACCCTGGAGACGGCCCTGGAAGGCGCAAGCGTTACCATCGGGCTCTACGACGACAGCACGGATGCTATCGGCGACACGCAAGATGTGGGTGATATCACCACTGAGCCAAGTGATGGGAACTATGCTCGGCAGTCCGCCACACTGACCCTCGTGGACGAGAGCGGGGATTGGGCTGCGGAAACGGACGCCCAGGTGAGCTTCGACGTGACCGACACGACCGGAACCGTTGATTCCTATTTTATCCTGGCGACGTTCACGGCGGACGACACCGGAGACTCCGGCGATAACACGCACCTTGTCGCCACCGGCGCCCTCGGGCAGAGCCGTGACCTGTCTCAGCTCGACACGCTCAATCTGGCCGCCGGCTCCGTCGGCGTGAAGATCACGTAAGGAGCGCGGTATGGCGACGCTCTATGTAGGAAATGACATGCGCCTCGCCCTGCAGGGGCGGGGCCGCTTGAAGGACGAGCAGGGCAATCCTGTTACCGGCGCGACCGTGGAAGCCACGCTCTACTACTCCGGCGGTGACACCGAAGTCGAGGGAGTTGAATGGCCGGTCACGCTCGAAGAAACGGGCGAAGAGGGCGAGTATTCCGGGATCATACCGGCCAGCGCCGACGTGTCGGTCAATACGCCCTACACCCTGATCCTTACAGCTACATCCCCAGGAGGAACGCAAGCAATGTGGAGAGAAACGGTAGATGTCCAGTATCGCGACTTCTAAGGGATAGCTTATGCCGAACGGGATCACGCGCGATTCCTTCCAGCGGATGCAGGATAGCGACAAGCTCAATGTTCTTTTCGATTATGTCTCCTATATCTATCAGAAACAAGAGCACGAAGAGGACTCGCGACAGGAGAACGAGGACGCGAAAGAACAGCACTGCCAGGAACGCTGGAATGAGTGCGATCAGAGATTCAAGCTCCTGGAAAGTCGTGGGAACAAGCTGATCGGCGCCCTTATCTTCCTGAATATCATTGCTCCGATAACAGCGTATTTTATTTCCTGACCATGGATACAGTCAGACTTCTTCGCACCAGGACCGGAGAGCAGGGCACGTTCGGTGTGCTTGTCGCTGACGATTGGGAGTGCTGCACTCTGGAGCTTCCCTGGCACGACAACCGGAACTGTATCTCCTGCATCCCGACGGGAACCTATGAAACACAGTTCATCGTGTCCTCGACCTACGGGCCCTGCTACTGGATCCGGGAAGTTCCAGGCCGCAGCGAGATCCTCATCCACACCGGCAACCTCGCAGGGGATGAAAGCGAAGGGTGGAGATCACATTCTGCCGGCTGTGTGCTTGTTGGAGAGCGCCGAGGCGTTTTAGGCGACCAAGAGGCCGTATTACTTTCCAGAAAGACTCTCAGGCGCTTTGTGGACCAAATAATGGACAGGGAAGATTTTCAACTGGAAGTCCGGGAGATGTATTAGATGTTTGGCTGGATAACCTCTCTTTTGTCCGGCGGGGCGACGGGGGTGCTTGGCTCGCTCGTGACCAACGTGGCCGACTATTTCGAGGAGAAGCGCAAGAACCAGCACGAGATCGAGCTGCGTAAGCTGGACATTGAAGAGATGCAGCAGGAGTACGAGGCCCGGAAGGAGATCGCCGCGCAGCAGTCTCAGGCGCAGACGACAAAGACTTCCTACGAGCACGACGCCCGGTCCTATACGAGCGGCATGAAGATCAAGTCGCCCTGGCTCAAGGCGGGCCTTGTCTTTGTCGATATGGTCCGCGGCCTTGTCCGGCCAGCCTTGACCGTGTTTTTGATCGTGCTGGTGTGGATGACCTTCTCCAAGGTCCAGGCCGTGCTCGAGTCCGCGGGCGTGGATCCCCTGCCCGTTGATCGGGCCGGGGCGATCTATGCCTCTGTGGTGGACATGATCCTCTACCTTGCGGCCACGTCGGTTACGTGGTGGTTCGGGACAAGCCCGCGCTCAAAGAAGGACTAATATGACGGGCGAGATTGTCGCTCCCAAGGCAGAGCTTGAATTGCAGCGGGCTGACGAGTATATTCGTCGGTTCCGGGAGGATGGTCTTGTCTCCTATCTCTATCTGGCGATCTATCATCTTCGGAAGGCGAAGCAGGCTCAAGACGAGTAGTTCTAATTTTTGTGGTCTGGTAGATATATGGTAGACAAAATTTCGGACCCTCTCTGTAAAGTGGCCCGCCCTGGAGGACTCGAACCTCCAGCCTCCGGATCCGAAGTCCGTATTATGACCCTTTCACCCTCTTTCCTTACCTTTCATTCTACCTTAAATCATTGATTTTACTGATCTCGACCAAGCGGTCAGCTTTCCTTCTTTTGCCGTTTATTTACAGGTCTGGTAGATATATGGTAGACAAAATTCATGGCTACCAGACATACCAAAAGCCCGAAATTCGCCGGTGTCTACTACCACGATTCCCCCACCCGCGTCTATAAGCGAAAGCCCGATCGCGTCTTCTACATCGTTTACCGCCGCCCCTCCGACAGCAAGAAGGTGTGGGAGAAGATCGGCTGGACGAGCGAGGGCTACTCCGCCCAGCTCGCCTCCAATATCCGCAACGAGCGCCTGCGTGATCAGCGTCACGGCGACATTCCCGAGGTCCAGGCCAAGCGCAAGAAGCTGACCGTGGGCAAGCTGTGGGAGGAATACAAGCGATGGGCCGAGCAGAACCGGGCCCGTGTCGAGACGGAGATCAGCCGCTATCAGAAGCATCTCGAGCCGTATTTTTCCGAGCGGCCCCTGTCCGCCATTAGCGTCAAAGAGCTGGAGGATTATCGGGACGGGCTCCTTGCGAATAGTCTTTCCCCGGCCACGGCCAAGCATTGCCTCGTGTTGTTGCGCCAGATGATCAACAAGGCGAAGCAGTGGGGCATGTGGCGCGGCGAGAATCCCGTCTCCAAGATCCGCCTCCCTTCCCCGGACAATAAACGAGAACGGTTCCTGACGCAAGACGAGGCCTCGAAACTCTTGGCCGAGCTTGGCAGACGCAGCGCAAAACTCAGGCTCATAGCCTTTGTGAGCTTGAGGACGGGGATGCGGGCGGGAGAGATCTTTGATATGCGCTGGCAGGACGTGAATTTCGATCACGGCATTATCAATGTGAGAGGCAAGGGAGCGATAAGCAGGCAGGCATACATGACCGCGGATCTGGCCCGGGCCCTATGGGAGTGGCCCAGGGGGCAGAGCGGATATGTCTTTGAGGATAGGAAACATGGCGGGAGGATCAGGGAGGTGAGCGGGGCCTTCGACCAAGCGGTGAAGAAGGTGGGGCTGAACGATCGTTTGAGCCATCAGGACAGCAAGCAGCGAGTCGTTTTCCACACGCTCCGGCACACCTTCGCGAGCTGGCTGGCCCTGGCCGGGTGCGACATCTTCACGATCAAGGAGCTAATGGGGCATAGCAACATTGAGATGACAATGCGCTATGCCCATTTGATTCCCGATCAAAAGCGGCGCTTCGTGGAGCTTGTCGGTCACGAGGTTTGAAGATCGCGAGCTGTAAATATGTCATTCATAAGCATAATAAAGTGTGACAATAGCAAATTCTCTACGCCGCAATCATCTAGCTCTTTATTACAGAACCTAACTGCTGGCTTTAGTTTTTCTTCTATCTCGTTGAATGTTCTGTGATCTACGTATAGTGGCTCTGCTTTTTCATCTCTCAGTTTTTTGATTGCATCTCTTATTTGCTTGTATCTTACAGGTTTCATTCTATCTAAGTGGTCATCCTCGAGGAGACGTGGATAGTGTGGGAGCTTAATGAGCACGAACTGCATCCTACACCTCCATGGTCTGCACCCGATACTGATCCAGCCACGCCTCTATGTCGGCCACGCGGTAGAGGACGCGCCCGTCCGGCTTAATGTAGGGCGGGCCGACCTTCTCGCATCGCCACTTCTCCAGCTTCGACTTGCTGATCCCATACCACTGCGCGACCTCGTCCTGGGTCAGCGTTCCGAACTGTTTCAGCTTAGCGAAATCCTCTGCGGTCAAGTCCCTTTTGTTCATGGCTGCTGCCTCCTTGTCATTATGGTCAGTGTTTCTTGTGGTTAGTGCAGCGGCGTGATTTTCCCGTTCGTGTCCCATCGGGGCTTACCGCTGCCTTTCTCGCTCTTCTGCGATTGCCGCTCCATGCGGTAGTTATTCAGGAACTGATCCCTGGCCTGGATGACCTCCGGGGCCGGCTCGTAGGTGCAAAGAATGGCGCTCTCCGGCGGCGGCTCGACCTCGTCTTCATCGGCATACATGATGTAGAGCCCGAAGACGAGATAGGCCTTGCCCGATTCGTCGCGCTGCGTGGAGAGGATCAGGGGGTCTTTCCAAAATTCGCCAAGGTGTTCATAGATTACGCTTTCATAGATCACATGCTCGCCGTTCACTAGCCGCGTGACGCGGATCACTCGGTTATCCTCCTCCATGGTATTCCTCCTTTATAGCTGTTCAACCATTTCCACGGCGTCGTCCACGGTATCGACCCAGGTGGACAAGACGCTTGCCTCGTCCCGCCATTTCCTGATCG
>CAZVCA010000092.1:0-4484 GCA_964626045.1 uncultured Halobacteriales archaeon
TGCTCAAATCCTCAATGCGAGCAATAGCTGACCATGCAGAATTATCATTATCCGTTGTTGCGACCGGGATGCACTTGTCGCCCTCGCGCGGCATGACCGTCGAAGCGATCAGACAGGCGGGGTTTCCTGTTGATCGCGAGGTTCACATGAATCTTGAGGGCGATTCGGGAAAGACGATGGCCAAGTCCCTGGGGACTGGTGTAAGCGGGCTGGCTGAAGCCTTCGACTCACTTGCTCCCGATGTTATCCTCTTGCTCGGTGACCGGGATGAAGCCTTAGCCGGCGCACTTGCGGGCGCACACATGAATATCCCCGTTGCCCATATTCACGGTGGAGACGCAATGCAGGGGGCGGTCATTGACGACAGTATCCGCCACGCGATCACGAAATTTGCTCATATTCACTTTCCCGCCTCGGAGAAAAGTGCCGAGCGCATCGAACGACTCGGCGAAGAAGCTTGGCGGATTACCGTAGCTGGCGCTCCGGGACTGGACGATGTTTTAGATGGTCGCTATACCACTCCGGAGGATGTCTATGAGCAGTACGATCTTGACCGCGACCAACCGCTTTTGCTCGTGGTCCAACACCCGGTTACAACGCAACCGGAGCAGGCACGCGAGCAGATGGCAGCGACGCTTGATGCCATCTCTGACTTCGATGCACAGGTGGTATTGATCTACCCGAACTCGGATGCTGGCGGTGATCGCATGATCGCCGAGATTGAACAGCGATCGTTCGACCAACCGGTCACGACGTTCCGCAATCTCCCTCGTGAGGACTTCCTCGGAGTGATGGCTATAGCCGATGTGATGGTCGGTAACTCCTCAAGCGGAATCATTGAAGCGCCCTCGTTCGGGCTTCCGGTTGTTGACGTGGGGCCTCGACAGGAGGGTCGAGAGCGTGCTGATAACACGCTGTCAGTTCCACATGAAATGGAAGCCATTCGTGGCGCCATTAACCGTGGAGTACACGATGAAGCGTTCCGCGATCAAGCGGAACAGTGTACCAATCCCTACGATTACGGAGGCGCTGGGCGCCGTATCGTCGATACGCTCGCGGAAATTGATATCGACGGATCACTCCTCCGCAAGCGACTTACATACTGATTGCACTCAATAAAGCATGGATAGTGTTTTTGTGAGTCACAATGAATTAGGACATGCCTGCATTGAAGAACTCGTCAGCCAGGATGCGAATATCCAGGCGATATATACACGTGAACAGCATGAGTCCCTCTCGGATCAGACTACCTTCGAAAAATTTGACCGAGTACATGATATCAATGTCCATCATGTCCGCTCTCTCAATACGAGTGATGTCAAACAGCAATTGAGAGCGTATGCACCCGATCTTCTCTTTGTCATCGGCTGGTCTGAACTAGTGGACACTGACATTCTCTCTATTCCGTCAGTAACCGCAGTCGGAATGCATCCGGCACCTCTTCCCCGAGGCCGAGGTCGTGCTCCGCTAGCGTGGTCGCTCATCAAAGGACTTGATGAGACAGCGCTTTCGATGTTCCACCTCGTTGAGGAGGCTGACGCAGGCGACCTGATCGGACAGGAACCGATACCGATCGATATTGAGGATGATGCACAATCGCTTTATCAAAAAATGGTCGCTGCCGGCCGTCAGCTGATCAATACCTACTATCCGAAATTTGAGGCGGGAACAATACCCCGTGAACCACAGGAAGAATCACAGGCAACTTGGTGGCCGAAGCGCGAACCGCATCACGGCCTGATTGACTGGAGACAGCCCCCACAAAAAGTCTATGACTGGATTCGTGGCCAAACACGACCGTATCCTGGTGCGTTCTCCTATATTAAAGATCTACAGGTCACAGTCTGGAAAGCGAATCCCCCAAGTAAAGAAACCGTATTAACGCGTCCTGGTGAGATCGTTTACCAGCAGGATGATTGCATTGGTGTCGGTGTATGGGAGGGAGTCATTGAGATCACAGAAATCGAAGTCGAAACACGAGACCCGGTCCCAGCAGCTGAACTTATTAATAATTATGATATTGACATTGGGGACAAGTTTGAAACAGCTCGCACCCGACTACAATGATCAATATTTTTATTGCTAGAAATACAGTCTAATTTATATGGATATTGTGTTTCTTGGAATTAACAACTTCGGGTGGGAGATCTATGACTGGCTTTGCGATCGGGAGGGAACCACTATACACGGACTGGTTACAGATAAAAGTCAGCTATCATTAATAAAAAGAATAGAGCCAGATCTCGTCGTTGCCGCTGGCTTTCAGCATATTGTCCCTCCTGAGATATTGCAAATCCCTAACCATGGCTGTATCAATGTCCACCCTGGTTACCTTCCGCATACTCGCGGCTTTAATCCAAATGTGTGGAGTATAGTTGAAGATCTGCCTGCCGGTGTTTCAATTCATTATATGAATGAAGAGATTGACGCCGGAGATATTATTGCCCGTCGCGAGGTCAAATCGTCTTTTTCGGATACTGGCAAGTCCCTATATCGCCGTATTGAGTCAGCGGCTGTGGAGTTGTTTACTGATATCTGGCCTGATATTCGAGACGGCGAGATCAATCCGGTCAAACAAACTGACGCACCAACCACGTATCATCGTCAAAATGATTTCAACGATCTGTGTAAAATAGAGCCAGAAGAGGAATATCAGGCAAAGGACTTGATCAATCGTATAAGAGCACTTACCTTCCATCCGTTCAATAATGCGTTTTTACAAATAGATGGCAAAAAGTACTACGTCGATATTGACATAACTCCTGCTGAAGAAGCTGAGGATGATCCCTCATTCGGAAACATATCCTCGTATTAGCGGTAACTTCTGAGCAGTTCAAATGCTTCTGCTGCTTCCATCCCGCTTGCTGCTCCTCGTGCCTTGGCAATAGATATGAGAGCCTCTTCTGAGCGAGGATGAGGAAATTCCCTGACTTCGGTCTTGTACTCGCTAAACGCGTCAATCTTCCTGTCAAGTTGAGCGGTTATATCCACAAACACACTAGGGTCAAACCCGTCCGACTGTGGCGAGAAGTCAGTAGATGACGGAGTTTCATACGTCAGTATTGTTTGGATATTAGTTGTTGGTCGAGTTGCAACCAGTGTTGAATCGTGTACTGCAACGTGATCTTGATTTACCTCGCGACGTGAATGAGTGTAGACAATATTTGGATTAATCTGGTCACAGATATCCTCAATTATAGCATTAATTTCTACATGTGGGGTCTCTTTTAGCCTCATGTCTGGAAGGTCTCCGAACCATACTTGTTCGACACCGATACTTTTAGCACAGCTTTTTGCTTGCTGCTTCTTTTTATCTACAATTGACTTATCTTTATACTGTTCAGTCGTTCCTTCAGTCAGTATAAGAACATGTACTTCATCCCCCATATCAGCATGTTTTGCGATTGTCCCACCAGCTCCCAAAACCTCATCGTCTGGATGAGCTCCAATAACGAGAACTGTTTGATTGTCTCCGAACATAGCTATTTAAATATTGTATAAGTCTTCTTTGGTAATTGGATCTCCCTGGTTTAAATCTGAAGCTACCACTGTCCCGACGATGTCTTCCACATATTTGGGGGATAGTCCGTTTGCTGGTCTGAGAATCTCTATATGCTCCTGTCTTATTCTCTCACCAGCATCAATGGTTTTCGCAGCATGCACGCTTTTTCGTATGCTTGATATATTATTCAGTTCAGATGACGTTGGTTCTTTGCCCTCTGTTCCCCTCATTTGATACGCTGTGTTCATTACTTTCACTGCTTGACTCAGCTCATCAGGCTCAAGCGACGCCTCGTGATCCGGTCCTGGTAGTGACCGATCAAGCGTAAAGTGTTTTTCGACGATGGTTGCCCCTGCTGCAACGGCTAGTGCTGGCGTTTCGGGAAGGGTCGTATGGTCGGAATACCCAATCGGTACCGGAAATTCCGCGTCCATTGTCTGCATTGCCCGTAGGTGGACATCGTCGACTTCGCACGGATAGGTGGATGTGCAGTGCAAGAGGGCGAGATCGCTGTCTGGGGCAACATCCATTATCGCGTTGTAGGCTGCTGTTACCTCCTCTACCGTGCTCATGCCTGTGCTCACGATGAGTGGCACATCCTGCTTGGCGGCGTGTTCCAGCAGCGGATGATTCGTCAGCTCGCCGGAGCCAAGCTTGAGAGCTGGCACGCCGAGCTCTATAAGTAACTCAACGCTCTCGCGGTCGAACGGTGTCGATAGGAAAGTCACCCCCTGGTCTGCGCAGTACTGCTGGAGGTGTCGGTGCTCTTCGGGGGTGAGCTCGTACTGTCTTAGGAGCTCGCGCTGTGAGTCTTCGCCCGTCTGTTCCTGCTGGTATTCCGCAGTTTCGGCATCTTCGGCGACCAACCGATCGGCACGAAAGGTCTGGAACTTTACCGCGTCGGCGCCGGCTGACGCCGCCGCCTCAATCAGCTGCTCGGCCATTTCCAAGTCGCCGTTATGATTGACCCCCGCTTCGGCGA
>CAZVCA010000093.1:0-4480 GCA_964626045.1 uncultured Halobacteriales archaeon
TCCCCTGGCTTTGGTTTTGCTTTTTATTCTTCCCCAGGATCTCATTTGCTCTCTTTTCGCCTACCATGTTTCGAAGTTCTTGTTCACTTATTCCCATATCAATTCCCTTTGGCTAATTCCTGCATTTCAATTTGCTCAATTTCCTCCAAGCTGTAGTAACACTCCGACTTTTCTCCTTTGCCTTTATGGCACGCTACAGTATTATATATCCACTCGGCATAGGGGCATTTCCGGCATGTTCTATACGGTACGTCTTGAATGTTCATAGCTTTTCTCCTGATTTTTATTTACCATGTCGTGACCTCGATATTTCAAATGCAACTCTGAAACATATACCGACTAATACAGTGCAAAACAAAATTAAAAGCGAAAATCCGATCCAAAACCAATCTTTAGCGCCTATATCCATAACTATCCCTCCGGCACCAACTCGAGTACGTCTTTCCGGCTTGTGCCTTTCACAGTAAAGATTTGAACCCCATCGCCAATATCAAAAAACCTCTTGGCCTGCTTAAAAGAAATCGTAACCGAGTCTGCATGGTTTTTACTTTTTTTGCTTAGTTTGAAGCTCCCGCTATGCTGTTCATTGTGCAGGTGGACAAACACCCGACCATCTTTTTTGAGATACGCACCAAAGGCATAATCCAAAATCCCAAACTCTTCCAGGCTGACAATATTAAAATACAGGCTATTTTTGTCTTTCGCTAGACTGGCTATTGATCTATCGCTCACATTTTTACTTTTTGACAGCATTTCAGCGCCGGCAAGGGGGTCATTTTCCTCTTGATACCTTTGCTCTTTGCTTGATATGGGCTCTGGTTCGGAGTATTCTTCCGATGTATCTTCATTTTCCTGATAAATTTCTGCCATGCTCAAATCAAAATCACCTAGTTTTCCTTCTTTTCGAAAATATAAATAACAATTCTTGCACAGGCCTCTGCCATAGTTTTGTGTTACTTTCTGACAGTCTTTATTTACGCAATATATCAGTTTTTTACCCTTGTAATCCGCAATATTAGATTCCTGCTTCCTCTCATTATTTTTATGTTCAATCTCATCATCAGGCACAATTTTTGCGTCTTTCTTATTATAATTTTCTTCCAAACCTCGCTTTAGTGCCCAATTGTAACAACTCTGACACAGGCCCCGGCAAAAATTCTTTCTTTGTCCCTTGCATAGCTGACAATAGATTAATTTACCCATGTTTTTTGGCTCCTTCTTAGTAGATTTTTCCATGATTTGGCCCGGAGTGATGCCGGGGCATTTCACACACGGTAAATACAGTGGCTCCATTTCGCCATGCCATTTTCCCCGCTTCATATTTTCCTTACATTGCTGCGGGGTCACTCTTGCTCGGAGCCTTTCACACCAACCGGTGTTGCGCTCAAGCCAGGTTTCGGTATCTGTTGCTGCTAAATCCATCAGCTATCCAATGTCTGGTTTTGTCAGGTTTTAAGTACTTTCCGGTTCTTCCTCTTTTTGCCTACTCATCACGGAGTCCAGAGCTTTGCCAATGTGCTTTGTTCCATGCGATTCCGGATTCTTCTCAAGTGCTATTTGCTTAGCTTTTTGCTGATCTCCAATGAGCTTCGGTTGCGGTATCTTGCCCTTTCCCAGCACTTCGTTATTATGCTGCACAATTCCCGGTAAAGCTCCCTTGTACTGCATATTCTGCTTTGAAAATGCTTTATAGGACTTCTCAAAATCCTTGATAAACCACTTTTCCTGATCTTCCCGAAGTTCCTCGTTCAACTTTTGCCAGCCTCCAAAGCTGTACTGAATAACTGCCTGTGTAACCGGATTGTCAAAAGCCACAGTTTCATATGGTCCATAATTCCTAATTGCTTCGAGCACCTTGGTAGCTTCAACCTGAGCAATATCTTCCGCAGATCCTCCGGAGAGATGTTCCATGAACTCAGCAACAGTTGGCATATTTGTATATTTCCGAGATTGCATTATACTAAATGCGGCTCTTTCCACTTCCTCGATGCTGTAATTCTTTAGTGCTTCAAAACGCATCGAAAGTCCTGGCTTTGACAGACTTGACCCAAAGTTTTCAGCCAAACCGGTCATAACTTCGGCAAAGCGGTTCTTATCAGCTTCATTCATTGATTATACCCTCCTGATACCCACTCCTGGGCTACTCTGTAATTTTGATCGGTTAACGGCGATCCGGTGTTTGGACCGTGGTTGACGTATTGGCCGTTAAGAACTTTCTCGAAATTCTTCGGCCTTACTATCCAGGAAAGCGTGGCCTGGAAATCTTTAACCCGCCCCATAAGAAAATTGCTTTTCTTGACATATTCCCGAAAAAACCATTGCCACCAATCCAGGGATTGCCTCTTGGAATCTTCCCGCCATCTTGCTTGCAGGTTCTTCCGGCTTGTGCCGTTCCATGCCTGGACGACTGGCAATTCTGGTAATTCTTGGTGGTACAGCTCTATGATTCTTTCGTGGGGGCAAGGTGTATGTTTATGTTCACCGCTTCGCTTTGATCCGTTGTTGGCCTCTTCGTTTTTAGTTTCACGTTCGGCCGGTTCCGGGGAAGCGGTCTGGTCAGCATCGCTTTGCGATGATGACGAGTTCCCGTCAGGGAACTCTCTCTTATCCTGCTCCGGTTCCTGCTCCGGTTCCTGCTCCTGATTAAGGGAAGTCTTCGCGAAGGCTTCCGGTAAGGCTTCCCGAAAGCCTTTAGATAACTCTTCAAGGAAGTGTCTAATTTGTTGGCATAACTGATCTTTCAGTTTACATTCCGGCAATAAATCGTAAGCTTCGCCCCATGCTTTTACCACGTTTGGCGATTCCGGTTTATTATATTTGAGGAACTTTGGTAGCCATACAAAAGATGCCTTTTCGTCATGCTTAACCATAGCCTTCGACCGGGCTTCCTCGAAGGCTTCCCGGAAGGCTTTCTCATTCCATCCTAGCTCTGCTGCCATGCCTGGAATAGTGGCTCGCATGGCTCCAAGTGCGGTCATGTGTGGGTGGGTCAATAGGAAGAAAAAGACAAGCTTTGCATCATTTGACAACTCATTAAACTTTTTATCGTTCCAAATCCTAGGATCTACTTTTCTATATCTTGCCATTTCAGATAAACCCCTTATCTATCGCCAACCATTCCTCTATCATCAAGGTTGTTGTGTCCCCGGCCTCCAACTCGTTTATTGTATGCTCGAAGCATTGTATTTGAGACTTAGGCAACCACACTTCCATCACCCCATCGTTGACAAGGAGTGCCTTGGGTGTGACCTGCTCGATATGGACGTTAAAATCATAAAGTTGTCTGGACATATTCTTGCCCCTGTGGATATAGCGTTATTAACCTACCCTCTCTTTCAGCCCTAACTCCTGGCAAAAGATGAGGGTTTTCCCTTAGATGAAATGATAAAGATGTACGAGCTATTTTTTCGCTTGAGTAATGAGGGCTAATCTGTTGAATAGCTTCCTTGAGGGGAATTCCGGGATGTTTTTGAACAACATTTGTGAGGTCAGCTACAGTTTGCTGAAAAGGGGTCCAACGTCTGCCACCTGATGATCCGGCCCTACTCCAGTACTTCTGAGCCTCGTTTAAGCAATCTTTTAAATCATTTCGGATCCGTCTGTGCATCTTTGGATCCTTAAACCTGTAAACAAGAAGATTTGGATCTTTAGTGAATTTAAGATTTTCCTTTCTTACAAAAAAGATTCCGATGCCAGAATAAGCACTAAAGTTAAGCAGGAAATTTGTGGGCCTTTTTTTGATCGATGGTACACATATTGAGACGAAATGTGCCTTATATCTCCACCCCATAACCTGATCTAATAGCTGAAAGCTTAAAGTATTTTTAACTTCTATGGCCCAAATCTTGGCCCCGCATCTAGCCACGATGTCGCATATTCCACCTGGAGCTTCCACTTCTTGAAAGACCTCCCATTGATTTGATCTCAACCACTGGACCATAGGCTTCGCGAGATCAGCTTCCTTTACTGACATTCTTAATCCTCCACCAAACTTCATCACTTATGGTGTAAATATTGCCGTTTACTTTAAAAAATCGTGGCTTCCTACTTAGTTTCTTTCCCGCACGCAAAATTGCTTTTAATTCCGGATCATGCTCACAATTTTGAAGTCCTCCACTCCAATGCCAATCAGCAGAAAATCCTGGCTCATATATTGGTATGGCTTGCATCAAATTACTTTGTTTTTAATTTCCTAAAAATGCTCTGTCTTGGCTCAAATAATTTGCCTTCTTCCCCGCATTGACCACCCACTAAAGTAGTGCCAGTTCTTGCGATTTCACATCTCTGGTAAATTGGTTCACCTGTAATTTCATGCCTACAAATAAAAGACTCCTTGTGAGTGCAAACATAATGAGTAAGCCCGGCATGCTCCATTGCCGGAAGAATTTTAACGAATTTGCAATCAATGCATGATGGTCTTTCTTCCATCCTACCACCTCCTAGCCACCCGCCTTGCCAGGCGTTTGTCCTGGTGGCGGTG
>CAZVCA010000094.1:0-1771 GCA_964626045.1 uncultured Halobacteriales archaeon
CCCACCTGATTGTCCAAAGGAAGTTGCAATCCGACAAATTCTTGATCATGAAGATGATATGATAAGTAAATATCTTGATTTTGAACTCATTGATGAATCTGAAACAGGAGAATAAAAAATGAATTTCAATGATGTTTTAATTGAAGCCCGAAATGAAGGAATTCAAATTAAGTATCGATATGAAAATAGAAAAAAATATATAGAGTTCAATAAAGGACCAAGTTATGCTACTATGGAGAAAATGGATGGGGACAAATGGGAAGGAATTAAATGGGCAGGAAGAAATTGGAAACCTGGAGATATAGAAAACAATCGAATCATAGATCATAAAGCTCAAGTTGCTAAATGGTGTATAGATTCGGTAAATGAATAAAATAAAGAGGTTAAAATGATTATTGCAAAAATAATTGTAGGTTTATTTTTATTTTCACCCATTTTTATTATAATATATCTAAAATGGGAATGCAAAAAAATGGACCATTTAATGAGTATTGAAGAGCACAAAGAAGTATATGGTCATGATAGAAAGTTTTGGAAGATAGCAAATAAAGGAATAAAAACCAAAAGAGATCTTTGGGAAAAGGAGTAAATTTATGAGAGTAAGATATTTAGAACCTGATGGAGAATTACAACCTACAATTAACTTTATATTTTCCAATGAAAATGATCCGCATTTAGAAGCTGATGAAGATTCTTTTAACGAAAACATTACATTTTGTATTAGGGAAAGAGATGAAGCTGTCATAACTGATTTACATACATTAGAAGAAATGCCGGATGTCGGTTTAGGCATGTTTTATATAATTTAAATAATAGTAAAAAGCAATCAAAAAGAGGAATAAAGTATGCAAAAAGAAATATATGAAGAAATTGAAGGCCAATTTGATACCGCTTTTGAAAAAGTAAAAAGCTATGAACCTTTAAATTGGGAAGATCGACTTATTGTTAGTGAAAATATTAAGTCAGATGTTGAAGAGTATTCTGAATTAATTGTTAAGCTAATTGGTGGTGGATCTATATATGCACATGAATTTGATTTCATATATGAGATTATGAAATCAAGGAGGAGTTAAAAATATGAAAAATGAAGAACTTAGTTTTAAGGTAAACGATATTACTATTTTTAAACATGATCCAAATTTTAATACTTTTAAACTCATATCTACTGATATGTGTGAAGTGGTTGAACTTTCATATGAAGAAATGGAATATATTGTTTCAATTTTTGAAAATAATTTTAGAGAAAATAAAGCATATGAAGAAGCTGAAACTAATTTTAAAGACGTTCTTAAAAAAGTGGAAACCAATGAGTCCCTGAATTGGGTTGAACGACACATAGTTTATGAAAATATCAAAGAAGAGACTGGGAATACTGATTTGCTTAATAAGCTAATTAAAGGAGAATCTCTTTATTTTCATGACTTCGATTTTATATTTCAGATTATGAAATCCAAAGAGAGGTAAAAAATGCACTTACAAGAACAAATTAAAAATCTTAAAGAAAATTTAATTTCAGAGAGTCGCCAAGAAAATTTTTTTAATATATATACTATTCAAACAATAGTAAATGGTTTATATGTAACTTACATTGATCCAGAAAGAGTTAGTAAAGAAATGGATCTTAAAAGGGAAGCTATTGAAGACTTCAAAAAATGGTGTGAAAACAATATATTGAAACATGACAAGAGATAAGTATATTTAAGATATTTTAAAACAACATAAGGGGGAAAGAAAATGAAAGAAGAAAATATTGCAAGAGCCAATCAAATAG
>CAZVCA010000094.1:1781-4442 GCA_964626045.1 uncultured Halobacteriales archaeon
GATTTATGATGATGAGGAAGATTGATTTGAAGCCCCGATGTTCTATGCACCATATTTACCATTATAATAAGTATAAGGAGGAAAGAAAATGAAAGAAGAAAATATTATAAGAGCAGTTCAAATAGGCAGAGAATTAGAGACGGTGAGGGATAGGAAAAAGTTTATTGAAGATTTCAAATGTGGAAAAATGTCTAGTGTATCAATTAAAGCCGATGGATCTCTATTTTCTGCTCTTGCAAATAGTGATGAAAATGAAGATTACCGTTTTGCAATACGGAAATTCCTTGATGATATTTACGATATAGTCTTAAGAGAGGAAAAAGAATTGCTTGAGGAGCTTGAAACTCTTTAAACTTAAAGGGAGAATATATAAATGTTTATAAAATATCCTGAAATAGAAAATAGTTATAGATCCAAAAAAATTGATAAATTTTTGAAGTATAATCCTACGGCTCGTGAAAATGAGTATATTTATCAAATTAAGTATGATGGATCAAATATTCAGTTCTGTTTTGAGCCTCATCAGGAGATGCGGATTGCAAAAAGAAGTCAAATAATTGGAAGAGATGAAAATTTTCATGGGGTTCTTGATATTATTGATAACTATAGAGATATTATTAATTATATTCAAATTGAATGTAATGACCTTTTAGCTCCAATAAATTTATTTGGAGAAATATATGGAAAAGGAATACAAAATCGTATTGATTATGGAAATGAGAAGTATATAAAATTCTTTGATGTGGCTATTAATGAAGACTTTATTACATATAGTAGTATAAAAGACGTATTCCCTAAATTAGTAGAAAATTATTTTGTAGAGACTTTTGGCCCTATAAGTTTTCATGATATTTTTGAATTGGAGGTTCCAGAAAAGCATGAAGGGATAGTTATTAAGCCTTTCAATAAAAAAGATCCTAATGAAAGGCCTCTAATACTTAAGAAAAAGAATGAAAAATTTGAAGAAAAAATGAAGGCTAATAAAAGCAAAAATAAAACTCCAAAAGAAGAAGACCCAATTGAAACCGAATTGTTCAATAAGTTGACAGAATATATTAATCATAATCGGTTAAAATCAGTTTTTAGTAAAGAAGGTGAAATTGAAGATGAAGAGCAAATAGGAACTTATATAAAGTTAGTTATGGACGATGTAAGAAATGAATTTGAAAAAGATAATGATTTAAGTAAGATAGACAGAAAGAAGTTGAATAATATCTATAAAAAGGGAAATAGGGAAATAGTAAATCTTTTAAAGGAGTACTTATAATGGCAATTTGGTTTACATCAGATCAGCATTTTGATCATAAAGCAATAATAAAACATTTTCTAAAGTAAAGGAGGTAGATATGTCTTTATATCAATACACAGATAAAGAGTTAGAAAAAGAATTGAGTGAAAGAAAAGCTAGAAAAGAAAAAGCAAGGAAAAAGTATTCAAAACCTAAACCATATAAAAATCCAAACTTTGAACCAGTAATAGATAAATGTGCTGAAATTGTAGAAAGAGTAGATAATAAAGGAGCGTGTGATGAAAAAGATCCATCTCAAGTATTTGAAATGACTATGAGATGTATTTATGGAAAGGATGTTTTTGATTGGATACATTATAAAATTCATGATAAAATAGGAGGATATGAGCCATATTAAAATTAATGACAAAAGAGGTAGTATAATGACAGAATATATTACCACCGTTTCCTTAATTTTTTACAAATAAATATAAATAAATAAAAAGTTTTATAAAATGTAATATAAAACTACTAAAACCAAATGTAAATCTAATTCTTATAAATAAAAAAATATAAATAATTTATACTAAAAATACACTAAATTATGAAAACTATTAAACTCCCTATCCAAAATAATATTAACCTGAATATCCTTCAAAACCAGTACAATAGTGCTCTTAAATACTCCTTTAATAGATTTCAAGAAGGATACAATCAAAAACAAATAAGAGCATTATGTAAGAATTTGAATAACATAGAAGTATTAGATAGTTGGTTTTTACAAAATGCTATAAAAGATGCTGAATACATTTATGCACAAAATAAAGATGAAAAAGTTATATTTGGTGGAAAAAAGTTATTTGAAGCAAGATCTAAAAAACAAATTTCAAAAGAAGAATTTCAAGAAAGAAGAAAATTACCAATTTCAGTCCAAGCTGAAAGACATAAGTACGGTAACAGAAAGTTCAACTTGGATATAATCAATAATAACCAAATTATCTTTAAATTCTCTAGAAATACCCATATTCCAATTCAATTACCCAAATTAAAGAAAAACTATTCTAATCAGTTAACTCAATTAGAACTTTTAAGTAAACAAAAAGAAATTGGATATTCAGTTAAATTAGATGAGAATTATATTTGAATTACTTTTGATGAATCTGAACTTAATTTAACTAAAAAGGATCAACTAATTGAAAATCGAATTGCATCTATTGATATGAACCCAAATTACATTGGATTTTATATTTATGATTATGAGCAAGATAAACAAATATATAAAGAAGTTATATCAATTAAATCTTTAAATGATATTGAATATCAATTAAAAGGTTTACCCTCAACCGATAAAAGAAAAAAATATTTGAACAATAAAAGGAAACATGAAATAGTTCAAATATGTAAAAGATTATCAATTGTTGCAAATCATTATA
>CAZVCA010000095.1:0-4417 GCA_964626045.1 uncultured Halobacteriales archaeon
TCGTGAAACGTTCGATTCGCATTGTATCGGTCTGAAAGAGCTTCTCGACGATGTTACGGTCAATGTAGTTGAGTTCACCATTTAGATCCGTTCGAGCAAGAGCGGTGAGATAGCCCATCCCATCGACGAGAAACTCCGCGTCGGCGACGCGGTGGTTCTCTTTCAGCTCGTTTAGAAACTCTTCAGCGGGATCGCGACCCCTGTGCCACGAAAGTCGTGCACGGAGCACGACGTTCGTATCCACGTCGATTGCAGCGTAGAGCCACGCTTTCTGTTCATTTTCGAGTTGAATTTGTTTTCATCGACGGCGACACGATCTGGCTCGGCGGTGAAGTCTTGGTCGTAGTGGTCGGCGTAAGCCTGGTACCAGTGATGGATCGTGGCTCGGCGTCGTTCGACGCCGAACCACTCACAGAGATCTCGACACTCTGCCAAGGACGCTGCTCCAGCATGAGCAGCGCACGCCAGCCTGGCTAATCAGGCTGGCGTGCGCGTCCGGTCACTATCCAAAAGCTCCACATCCGAAGAATCCGTTATGTCCACTTGGAGTTCTTCGAACAGCATCTTTCCAGCCCCAATCGAAGAACTCCGTTCAGTTCAACCTCAATCTAGCAGTGCCTTTTGTTCCAATTTTACAACTCTATTCAACGGATGCAATCTGCCAAAGACGGGCATTGCCAACCTTCCGGGAAGTCAACTTCCCCTCATCTTCCAGGTCAGAGAGCTTGGCGAATGCCGTCCGATATGCGCAACCAACTTCATCGGCCACCTCTTGTGTACCCGCCGCGCCCGAGAGTGATTCCAGTGCTTTGATGAAGGCTTCCGGCGGGTACGTTTCGGTGTACTTCCCACTTTCTTCATCACGATCCTTCGGCATTACCTCGTCCATTGCATCCACCTGCACAAGTCATTTTTGCACTCAGCTACTTAGCCCCTTTGCAGGCTAATGCAATGGAGAAACACTTTTGCCAATACAGTCTAATGCATTGGTGTGGAAGCCCGGCCCTCTCGGGGCATGGCCAACGTAGGAAACGCCCGCGTGCTTGGAACACGCGGGCCGGGCTTCTGGGACACAGAAACCCATGTTAATGAAGACATCCGCTGGACTTCAGATTTCCGGCACGACGGCAGAATCGGCCGCCGAACCGCGAATCGAAGGCCCGATCCCGGAGTTCAACAAGTACGGCGACTACACCGGCTACGACTTCTTTCGGTGTACCGGTTGTGGCGTCGAAGCGATGCGCCGCCGCGATCTCCGCGACGGCGAGTGCAAGTGCAACGGCGGGTGGTCGTGATGCAGCGCCGAGAGTTTCTCCAGGCGGCCACCGCGGTCGACGGCGTCGCCGCCGGGGACGTGACCGACACGGAGACTGTCGCACAGCAGGACCGCCTGCTCCAGCTGGCCGACCGCGACAACGACGACCGCTGGGAATACCAGACGGCGTGCAACCTCGCGCACGTCCGCTCGGGGTTGCTGAACGCCGAACTCGACGCGCTCTGCGAGAAGCCGCTAGGGGTTGTCGAAACTCTTCCAGTTGGTCGGAGCGGCATCCCGCTCGGCTTCGAGGTCAGCACCGATGACGATGAATCAGTTGGGACGCTCGTGCATCTCACCGTCGAGCAGGCCGAAGCACTGGCTGTTGACCTGCTCGAACAAGCACACGTGGCGCGAGAGACAAACGATGATTGACGCCATCGATCGCGACGTGTTTGTCCGGATACAGACCGACTTGCTGGTGATCAGTGACTCGATCATGACCGACCGGCATCACGCCTCGAACGGGAACTACCAGGCGGATGACCCGCAGAACCAGATTGGTGGCATCATTCCCGCCTTTCCGCTTTCCGGGTGGCTCCGTCATGGGATGGAGACTGTCGTGCAACAGTACGATGGGACGGCCTGCCATCCAGGCGAAGCCAACGCGAACTTTATGAAGAGTGAGGTCTACGACCGGGATCTCAACGCCGGCTATCACGAGAAAGGCGCGTGCGTCGATGATCCGAAAACAGATGACGGCTGCATTATCTTCGATCTCTTCGGTGGGTTTGGCGGCGTCCCTGGCAAGGTGATGCGTCGTCCGATCCAGTTCTCACCGGTTCGCTCTAACGTGGACTACACGCGCGGACAGGCCGAAGGCCACTACCGTCGGCTGAACCGCAACGTCGTGAGTCGGAATGATGAGGATCACCGTGAACCGCTTCGGAACGCCGAAATCGACGCCGTAGCAAACCTCGACGGCTGCTGGCACCTCTCCTTCCGGGAGATGAAGCCGGAGTTCATCGGCTTGCTCGATGAGGGCATTGACTTCCTCGACGAGCACCAGACGGACTTCATGCACCAGCTTGGCGGCGCACGGAACTTCGGCGCAGGCATCGTTGATTGTCACCTCATCAACCCGCTCTACGAGGAGCACGAGCTGAAGCGCGTCTTCGACCGGGGGAAGAGCACCACGAACGCGATGGACGAGAAAGACGAGAAGTGGGCTGAGGAGTACCGTTCGGCGTTCGTGGACGCATTGGAAGAACGCATCGCTGAGGGACCATAGGATGGCAGATCACACGACACTCAGTGACTTCCAAGATCGCAGTGAGCAGAACGTCATGATTGCGGCCTATCGTCATGACGCCCACAAGCTCAACGGCGAACCGCATCGGACCGCGTCCGATAGCTTCCACGGCGTCCCAGTGAACCAGCAGGTGCCACTCGGCGCAGACGCCGACGCATCGGCCTTGAGTCGGCCGTCCGGCGAACCAGAGTGGACGGTCGCCAACCACGAGACACATTACCGGCTGTCGCTGCTGACTGGCGAAGGCGCGTATGATCCAGACGACTTCGCTCGGCCTGTCCTCTCTGAGGCTATCAGCGACCTACTGACAGGCTCGGATTCCAAGGTGATGCATCAGGCGTGGCTCGCGTCGAATGTGGCTAGCGGCTTCAACGAGAGCGTCTACTACCCATATACCAGTCTGAAGTACCACACGCTGCTTGTGGCGGCCTTACTGGCCAACTACCGCGCCGGCCATACATTCGATAACCTACTGTTGGCCGTGGACACTCCCGAGGAGGTCGTGCCCCACCGGACAGTGTACGCGGGGGACCGTTTCACGCTCCGAATCGATGAGAGCGCGGACGGGCGACCGTGGGCGCGTCTTGGAAGCCGCCCGTGGCGGTCGTGGGCGTCCACCTGGACACGCCTGACCGCGCACCCACTGGATACTGCTCACGACGAGTACGACCGGGTGCTGGACGCGAACCTGCGTCGGATCTGGAGCTGGTCAACTGCGCTCCAGTACATCGAAGACTTCGAACAGTGGGGGATGTCGCCGTGACGCAGATCCAGCAGATACTCTGGGAGTTGGAGATGGACTACATCGGTCATCCCTACTACGTCAGCGGGAACGCTATCTTCCACGCGCTTGCCGCCGACCTCGACTATGAAGTCAGTCGACACCTACGCGCCAGTCACGGGATGTTCGTGCCCGGCGAGTACGGCACCTATCCCGAAGAGCATTCCCAGAGTGGGATGAAGCCCTATATGGGGACCTCCCTGGCCGAGGTCGAAGCGTACGACGATCTGTTTCTGTTCCGTCATTCCGACCAGCCGTGGCTGCTGGATAGCCGGGCCCGCGATGCGCACAACGTCCACGGCATTCGCGTGCAACACCGGAACCCCGCGCTGGCGCACGAGATGATTATGGGTCGTCCCGATGACGCCTACAAAAACCGACAGACGATAACGTGGTATCTGAACGCCTACGTGCATGCCGATGACCCGAGCGTAATCCCGCTTGGTGAGGCCGCACTCGACGGACTCCAGTTTGGTGGGCGGCGAAACTACGGCTACGGGCTGACCTGGCTGAAGGATACGCAGGTCATAGACCTGGAGACGCTGGATTACTCACGGCTGAAAGATGCCGACGAGTATCTCATCGAGCTGATATCGCCATTCGTGCTGACCAGCGAATACCCAGAAGCCGACGATGATACCGTGCCGTGGTGGTGGACAGTCGATCACGACTATGGGCTCCGTCGTCGTGAAGAGAAGATCGTTGAGCAACGTGAGCCATACCGCCTTGAGACGATCGACCACGGCCAAGTCGTTGGCTACGATGGCGAGACACCGATCAAGACCGCGAAGAAGGGAGTGCTCCGCGTCGGTACCCATCGAAAGTACGGGTTCGGAGAGTTCCGCGTGAAACCACTTACCGACACCACAAACGGCGTGCAAGAATCTAATAGATGATGGCAAACTGACGGATCGACACTGCCGAAATGGCACGAATTACCAGATTCAATATCCAAGAGAAGAGGTAGAATCTGGTCCTTGCGGCTGTGTCAAGTTCATCGAGTTCACAAATGCAATCAGGTCCCGACGACGGGACGACGTCCGCTGGTTGTCTCCCAGCCGGGGGATGC
>CAZVCA010000096.1:0-4330 GCA_964626045.1 uncultured Halobacteriales archaeon
CTCATTTCCTCGCCGTCTTCCCACTCGCTCAGTTCCTTCGCTCGCGGGAATCCCGGCGAGTCCATGCACCGTTTTCGTCGTCGGGTGCGCCGTCGACACACCGCTCTCCACTTACGGCGGCGAAGCCGCCGTTCGTGTGGTCCGAGGGATCGATGATCCCTCGCGACTCGAAAGATCTGCACCAAAAAGAGCCGGGCGCTCCCGACGGTCGCCCCCGGTGAAAACGCGACCCCTTGTGAGAAAGAAATCGATCAGCCGAGCTTACCTGGTCGATTCGTCCATGAATGCATCCAGTGTATCGACCATCGAGGTTGCAAACTCCTCATCGTTTATATTATTCGGCAATTCCAGCAGCTCAATGTCGTCATCGAGATGCGCTCGGATCGATTCGAAAAGCTGTTCGTCCGCGTCGGGATCATAGAAATCCTCGCCCTCTTGGTCCAACATAGAGACACCCGCTAATGGAAGTGCCACTGCAGTCGGTCCGGCTGCCTGGTTGAGCTTTTGGGCAAGGATGCGCCCGAGTTCGGCATTTTCCTCCGGCGTCGTTCGCATCAGCGTCACTTGCGGATTGTGGATATGGAACGACCGTCCCTCGAATTGCTCCGGCACAGAGTCTCGGGCACCGAAATTGACCATATCCATCGCTCCGACCGAGACGACCTGCGGAATCCCCTCCATACCAGCCGCGTCTAACCGATCCGGGCCGGCACTCAACACGCCACCAACAAGTTCATCCGCCCACTCGGTGGTCGTGACGTCTAAGACCCCATCAATCACCCCTTCCTCCACGAGGGACTCCATCGCCTTCCCCCCTGTTCCTGTCGCGTGGAACACAATCGTCTCATATCCGCGTTCTTCGAGCCGTTCCCGGGCCGTCTGCACACAGGGCGTGGTCACGCCAAACATCGTGATCCCGATGGTCGGCTTCTGTTCGACGTCGAGAGCCGGGTCATTCGTGACCATCCCCACCATGGCCAAGGCGGCGTTTGAGATGACCTTGCGGGAAAGTTGATTCAAACCCTCGATGTCGGCCACTGAATAGACCATCGCGATGTCCCGAGTCCCCACATACGGTTCGGTATCGCCGGAGGCCATGGTCGAAACCATCATCTTCGGGACGCCGACGGGAAGCGCTCGCATTGCCGTGGTGGCAATCGACGTGTTGCCGGAGCCGCCGAGGCCGAGAATCCCGTCGAGATCGTCATCGGCATACAATTCTTCGGCGATGGCTGCAGCACCTGCTCCCATCGTTTCCATCGCTTCGCCCCGGTCGGCATCCTCACGTAGGTGTTCAAGACTCGTCCCGGCGGCTTCTGCGACAGCCCCAGCAGGTGTATCGGGCTCGATTTCCGGTGGGTCCATCACCCCCGTATCGACGAGGTGGACGTCCACCCCTTGATCAGCGAGGACGTCTTTGGCGAAACCGATTTCTTCGCCTTTCGTATCCAGCGTTCCGATAATAACGACACTCATTCAGAGGCCATATCCTCCGTGTCGGTATCGTCATTCGACTGGACGTTCTCAGCTGTCGGCAGTTCTCCTGGGGGGACGATCTCGCATCCCGGGAGATCACGTAATACGTCTTCAGGGCCCGGTGGGCCATATACAGCCAGGAGGAGGAGGGGTTCCCAGCCGGTATTGATCGTCCCGTGTTCAACGCCTTCGGGAATGAAAACCATCTCACCCGCCGAGATATGCCGAATTTCGTCCTTGACTTCCTGTTTGCCCTCGCCTCTGATCACGTAGAGGATTTCATCGCTGTCGGGATGGGTATGTCTGTCATGTCCTTTCCCCGGTTCTAGTTTGACGACGCCGGCGCTGAATCGGTCACCACCAGTAACGTCGGGAGTCTGAATCCATTTCAGGACCCCCCAATCGAATACCTGGCTCTCGACATCGGAGGGTTCAACAAAGAACTCGGTTTCACTCATGTTAGAAATCGATGTTTTTGAAATCGCGTGCTTGGTCTTCGATCGCTTCTTCAGTTGGGAGTCGTTCGAGACTGGACGCGCCGAAAAAGCCGACCACACCCTCGGTGTTATTCAGGACGTACGCGGCGTCTTCCGGCCACGCGATCGGCCCGCCGTGACAGATGACATGGACGTCCTCGCTCACTTCTTTCGCGGCGTCGTGATGTGACTGCACACGTTCCGCGGCGTCTTCGAGGCCGAGCGCGGTTTCGGCGCCGATATCTCCCGACGTCGTGAGTCCCATGTGAGAGACGATGAGGTCTGCTCCCGCTTTGGCCATATCACGGGCTTGCGCTTCGGAAAACACGTAGGGCGCCGTGAACATGTCCTGTGCAGCCGCCTCCTCAATCATCGCTACCTCCTTGTCGTATCCCATGCCAGTCTCCTCGATGTTTTGCCTGAATTGACTGCCCTCGTCAATGAGGCCGACTGTCGGGAAATTTTGCACCCCCGCGAACCCACGACGTTTGAGTTCGCTGATGAACACGTCCATATCTCGGAACGGATCCGTCCCGTTAACACCCGCAAGCACCGGTGTGTCTTCGACGACAGGCAACACCTGGCGGCCCATATCCAGGACGATTTCGTTGGCGTCGCCATAGGGGAGCAGTCCAGCAAGCGACCCGCGGCCGTTCATCCGATATCGCCCGGAATTGTAAATGATGAGCAGATCGACACCGCCACGTTCGGCGAATTTGGCCGACATGCCGGTCCCTGCACCAGCGCCGATGATTGGTTCACCCGTCGATACGACGTCGTTGAGGGTATCGAGTACCTCAGTGCGTGTGAATGACATACATCCGTCTGTGGAAATTCAGGCAGGGGACTTCAAGATTGGTATTACTGAGTCGAGTCGGTTGGATTGCAATCGCCCTTGAGAGTTCGGCGGATCGGCAAAACCGAAACCCCAAAACGGCGTCGTCGCGGACGGGCGATATGGGTCGGCAGGGGATTCTGGATCTGTTGGCACTCGCCACCACGCTCGCCTTTGCAGTGCCGATAGGCCTATTCGGCCTCCAGTTGCTTTACGAAGGGCGACACCTCCCCGGGAGCATCGGCGTCGCCGTCGCAGTAGGGTTGGTTGGCGTCGAGCAGTACCTCTGGACGCCCGGTGACCTGCCCCAGAACGCCATCGATTGGGTCCTCCGACGACTCCTCCCGTGACCGCCCGGTTTCCCCGCGGCAGCGTGTTCGTGTGTCAGTGGATTCGAGCCACCCATTCGTTGGGAGGGGGCGATAGAACAGTATGGCCCAAGACGCCAAACGAACTACCTATGACCCTCGAACGCCAGGTTGGGAGCATGGCCGATCTCAAGTCCGACGCGTACTATGAGGCTCACGCGGACTTTTGCAGCATCTGTGGGAACGCGAATCGGTTGAAAATTCTCGACGCACTAGACGCTGGACAGCCGCTGACGGTTTCGGAACTCACCGAGATTACCGACATCAACCAATCGACGCTGTCCCAACATCTGAAGCTCATGCGGAATCAGGGGATCCTCATTCGAACCAAGGATGGCGTGAACAATTACTATCGGATCAAAGACGACCGGCTGGTCGAGGGGATACACACGATCCGGCAGGTCGTCGAGGATCAGATGAAAAAATAAGCGGGTACCTGCCTGCGCATTGCTTAGCTGGCCGCGTCTGCTTCCTCACCCGCTCGCTCCCACACGTTCGCACCACGCCACTGACCGTACTTCCGGCCCGCGTAGGCCATGCAGAGCACCGCCAGTCCCACCACGAGGAGCCCTGCCCCAAGCAAGGCCCCCACGACGGAGAGCATCAACGCGACGCCCAGCACGCAGACGGCACAGCCGGCCTGGGTTCCCACCTCACAGGGGCAGACACCCAGCCGGTCCAGGTTCAGCCGCACGCAGGTGTTCCCCAGGTCGCTGTGCTCCACGATCGCCCGGCGGAACGCCCCCTCGTCGAGACCCATCGTCGGCACCTCGTAGGTTTCGGTCGCGGTTTCGAGGAGTACCGACCGGCACATGAACCCCTCACACTGGAGCCGCTCGAGCTCGTCGAGGCGGAGCATGAACTCGACCGGCGAGTCAGCATCCCCGCTGGGGAGTGGGTGAGCCGCGACGGCCTCGTCCGTGACGATGACCGCCGTATCGGGCTCCGCGACGTGTGTGCTGCTCTTGGTCGTGCCCCGGAACGTCACTGTTCCTGGGGGATCTTCGGCCGGTGATTCGGTTGGTGGCATTGGTCTCACCTCCATTTAATATTACGATATCAGCATATATAAATATGAGCATATATAAAGCGGTTGGCCAGAACAGCCTGCGTCGTCGAGCTTCATTGCATTTAATTACATGCAGTTATGTGATACGTTGACATTCCGACTGATT
>CAZVCA010000097.1:0-4180 GCA_964626045.1 uncultured Halobacteriales archaeon
ACCTTCCGCGACCCCGGTGGGCTCTGGGAGGAGTTCGACCCGCAGGAGCTCGCGAACGTGGAGGCGTTTCTCGACAACCCCGAGTTGGTGCAGGGCTGGTACCGGCACCGGCGCGAGGTGGTGGAGGACGCCGCGCCCAACGCGGGCCACCACGCCCTGGCGGACCTGGAGGCACACGTGCCGTCGATGGCCGTCGTGACCCAAAACGTCGACGACCTGCACAACCGCGCCGAGACCAGCACCGTCATCGAGCTGCACGGCAACATTACGGACAACTACTGCATGGACTGTGAGCGGGCGGTTGGGGCGGCGGCCGTCGACGCTGCCATCCAGGACGGCGAGCCGGCCCGGTGTCCGGACTGCGGGGGGCTCGTCCGCCCCGACGTGGTCTGGTTCGGGGAGATGCTGCCGCCCGACGCGATGGAGCAGGCGGACGCGACCACCGAGCAGGCCGACGTGTTCTTGAGCGTGGGGACGAGCGCCGTCGTGTACCCGGCGGCGCGCCTGCCCGTCGCGGCGCGGGAGCAGGGCGCCTACGTGGCCGAGGTCAACCCGGACACGACCGGCGTCACCGACGACGTCCACGAGACGATCCGGGGCCCCGCCGGGGATGTGCTGCCCGCCCTCGTCGACGCCGTGGCCGCTCGCCAGAGGCCGTAATACCTGCTCGTGGCGTGCCCTTTGCTCTCCCCTTTGTGCTGAATCCGCTGGGTCTGCGCGATCCACTCCACCGTGAGTTTCGTCAATCCCCAACTGTTGTGGCTGCTCCTCGCCGTGCCGGCGGTGGGGGCCTGGACGTGGTGGCGCCGACGGCGGACGACGGGCCTCCGGTACAGTGACGTGGGGCCGGTGCGGGAGGCACCGATCGCGTGGACTGTGCGCCTGCGATGGCTGCCCGCCGCCCTCCGCATGGGGGCGCTCGCGCTCGGCGTCCTGGCCCTGGCCCGCCCCCAGACCGAAGAGACCACGCGGACCCGGACGGCCGAGGGCATCGACATCATGATGGTCCTCGACGCCTCCACGTCGATGCAGGCGGAGGACTTCCAGCCGACCCGCTTCGAGGCTGCGCGCGAGGCGGCGGGGACGTTCGTGGAGGGACGCGTGTCCGACCGGGTGGGCCTCATCGTTTTTGCCGCCGAGGCGTACACGCAGGCCCCCCTCACGCTCGACTATTCGTTCCTTCAGCGCATGCTCGAGGACGTGGAGGTTGGGGCGGTGGAGGACGGCACCGCCGTGGGGACGGCCCTGGCGACGGCTGTCAACCGGCTGAAGGACAGCGAGGCGGAGAGCAAGGTGGCCATTCTGCTTACCGACGGCCGCAACAACCGGGGCCAAATTGATCCCCGCACGGCGGCCGAGGTGGCCCGGACGATGGGCGTGCGGGTCTACGCGATTGGGGTCGGGTCGTCGGAGAACACGGATGCCTGGGAGGAGCCCCTGCCGCAGGACCAGCAGGACGAGTCGGCGGGAGTGGACGCGGAGATGCTCCGGTCCGTCTCCACGTCCACCGGGGGGCAGTACTTTTCCGCGACGAACCGGGACGCACTGGAGCGCATCTACGCCGAGATCGACACCATGGAGGCCACGCCGGTCGACGAGCGCGTCTACACGGACCGGACGGAGCGGTATTCGTGGTTCTTGCTGCCGGCCCTGGGGCTCGCGCTCCTGGAGGTCGGCCTCTCCGCCACCCTGTTCCGGCGCTTCCCGTAGCACGCAGCGAGGGATCCGCGGGACCCCGAAAGCCCGTGCTCATCCCTGCAATCACAGCTCAGACATGGATTGGCTCCACCCCACATACGTGTGGACGCTTCTCCTTGGCCCGGTGGCCCTGGGGATCTACGGGTGGGCGGTGCGTCGGCGCCGGGCGGCCCGGGAGCAGTTCGGGCACCCAGGGGCCGTGCGGCGGCTCGCGACGACCCGTCGCCCGCGCCGTCGAATGTGGGAGGCGGGCCTCGTGGTGGGGGCGCTTCTTCTCGGGGCCGTGGCCCTGATGGGGCCGCGGTGGGGCACGGAGGTGCGCACGGTGGAGCGCCGGGGGCTCGATCTCGTCGTGGCGCTGGACGTTTCGGCGTCGATGCGGGCCCAGGACGTGCCCCCGAGCCGCCTCCGGCGGGCGAAGAACGAGATCCGCACGCTGGTGGGCGATCTGTCGGGCGACCGGGTGGGGCTCGTCCTCTTCGCCGGAAGCGGGTTCGTGCAGTCGCCCCTCACGACCGACTACGGCGCCTTCCGCCTCTTCCTCGACGCGGCGGCCCCCGACCAGGTCTCGACGCCGGGCACCGACGTGAGCGCGGCCGTCGACGCGGGCCTCCGGGCCTTCGGCGCGCCCCGTCCGACGGACGACACGACGGCGGCCCCCGAAGAGCCGCGCCCCCGCGCACTGCTGATCGTCTCGGACGGAGAGAACCACGCCGGCGACCTCGACGCCGCCCGGCAGCGCGCGGAGGAGGCCGGGGTGACGCTCCTGACCGCCGGCGTGGGCACCGAGGACGGCGCCCGGATTCCGGTCTACGAAAACGGGCGGCGTGTCGACTACAAGCGGAACCGCCAGGGCGAGGTCGTGCGGAGCCGTCTGCGCGAGGCCCCCCTGACGCGCCTGGCCCGGTCGGGGGCGTACTTCCGCGTCGGGGCGGCCGCCAGTGCCCTCTCGGACGTGCCGGCGGCGCTCCGGCAGATCGGGGCCACGACGTACGACGCCGAGCGGTTTGCCGACTACGAGGAGATGTACCAGTGGCCCCTGGCGGCGGCCCTGCTGCTACTGCTCGCCGCAAGCGTCCTCCCGACGGGGCGCCGTGACGCCTCCGGCGTACAGTTCGAGGAGTGGCTCAGCGGGGTCTGGAAGAGGGAGTAGTCGCGTCGGAATCGACGGACGAGACCGCACGTACAATTGCCGTCCTGCCATCCCATTCGTAATCGAACCCCGAGCGCATGCTCGCCCGAGCGGCACTCATTTTGCTCTTCTTCGGCCTCCTCGGCGACAGCGGAGCGGGGCAGGGCCGGGACGGCAACGCCCTCTTCGACCGGGGACGGTACGTCGCCGCGGCGGAGACCTACCGGGCGGGCCTGGATGCCCTCGACGACACGACCGGCTCCGTGTACACGGGCCTCCAGAACAACCTGGGACTGGCCCTTCATCGCCAGGAGCGCCTCGGGGCCGCTCGGGCCGCGCTCCGGAAGGCCCGTCGGGCCGCCACGACGGAGGCGGAGCGCGTCCGGGTGCTTTTCAACGCCGCCACCGTTGCGGCCGAGATGAACGACCGAACCGAGGCCCTCGACCGCTACCGGACGGTGCTCCTCCTCGACCCCACGCACGAGGCCGCCCGGTTCAACTATGAGTATCTGAAGCGGCAGGCGGGAGGGGGCGCCGGAAGCGATCCGCCGACCCTCGAGCCCTCGCCCTTCGCCCAAACGTTGAAGGAACGAGCGGACGCCCTGGTGGCACGGACCCAGTACACCACCGCCGCGGCCCTGCTGCGGGACGGGATGCAGAAGGACTCGACGGTTCGCGCGTACCGCGACTTCGTCACCCGCATCGAAGAAATTGCTCAGATTGCCCGCTCGGACCCGTGATGCGCCTGTACTGGATTGGAGTCGTTGTGGGCCTGCTGGTCGGGGGCGGAGGCGCGCCGGCCCTGGGTCAACCCTCCGCCGACGCCCTGTTCCACGACGCGGCGCAGCGGTACGTGGCCGGCGATACGGAGGCGGCCCGGCGGGCGGTGGAGCGGGGGTTGGAAATCGCCCCGTCGGACCCCCGGCTGCAGGCCCTTCGGAAAAAACTGGAGCAGCAAGAGAAGCAGCGCGGGGGAGGGCGACCGTCCCAGCAGGGCCAGCAGTCGCAGAACCGGCGTGACCCCTCAAGGGGAAGCGAAGGATCGCAGGAGCAGTCCGGCGCCTCGGGGGAGGAATCCCCGTCTCAATCCGACGACCCGTCCCGCTCGGAGTCGTCCCCATCCGGGACGCCGGACCCATCCTCGACGGGATCGTCCGGCGCGAAGGCACAGGGACGGCAGGGGGGCGATCGACCCGGCGCCCGCCGGTCGGCCCGCCGCCTGAGTCAGGCGCAGGCGGCCCGGCTCCTCCAGGCCCTCGAAAATCAGGAGCAGAGGCTGCTGCGTGAGGTGCAGGGGGAATCGGAGGCGCCCAGTCGGGTCGAGAAAGACTGGTAACGGCGCAGACGGCA
>CAZVCA010000098.1:0-1845 GCA_964626045.1 uncultured Halobacteriales archaeon
GCACGGGCCGTCTCCGAACTCGGGGGTTGACGACGGCCCCGGGCACGAGGGGAAGGGACGCGTCGATATCCCCAAGCGCATTCGGCTACGGCGTCGGGGCGTCCCCGGACAGCACGGCAGCGACGCGTCGGGCCGTCTCCGCGAAGGGCCGAAACGTGCACCCAAGCTCGGCGCGGGCACGGCTGTTGTCGTAGCGGTAGGTGCGGGCGGCGGTTCGGGCCGTGGTGCGTGCGAGGACCGGCTGCGTGCGGGTGAGGGCGGCGACGCCCTCGGCCAGCATGCCCCCGACTCGTAGAAGCGACGGCGGAATCGTGTAGCGGGGCGGCGCCACCCCAAATTCGTCCGCGAGCGTCGTGGCGAGCGTCCTCCACGACAGGTTCTCTCCCCCCAGGAAGTAGCGACGGCCCGTCTCGCCCTTCTGCATCGCCGCCCGCAGGCCCGCCGCCACGTCACGCACGTCCACCACGTTGGTCCCGCCCGGCGGCACGGCGAGCAGCCAGCCGCTGCGCACCGCGTCGACGATGCGGCGCGTGTTGGTCTCGGGCCCGCCCACCCCGAAGACGAGCGAAGGGTTGACGAGGGTCGCGTCGAGCCCTTCGGCGATGCCGCGGTGCACCTCCAGCTCGGCGCGGCGCTTGGACCGGGCGTAGGCGGAGCGGTGGGGCAGGCCCTGCCACTCGGTCGTCTCGTCAATCGCCCCGTCCGGCTCCGGCGGGCGGCCCAGGGCCGCGATGCTGGAGGTGTGCACGAGCCGGTCGACCCCGGCCTTCAGGGCGGCGTTGACGACGTGGGCCGTGCCGTCCGCGTTGACGCGCCGGACGGCCGCCCGGTCGCCCCGCGCAAAACTCACCTTGGCCGCCACGTGGTAGACCCGGTCGACCCCCTGCATCGCCTCGTACAGGCTTCGGGCCCGCCGGAGGTCGCCCACCGCGTGGTCGACCCGCTCGGCGTACGTGCCCAAGAGGTCGAGGGACGAGGTGTCGCGCCGGAAGATGCGCACGTCGGTCCCGGCGTCGACGAGCTGGCGGGTGAGGACGGAGCCGACGAAGCCGGTGGCGCCGGTGACGAGAACAGAATGGGAAGAAGCCATGGATCGACGACGGTCTTCGGTGGGGGTCACGCGGCCTCAATCTCAATTAGCAGCGCGTCTTTGTCCACCGCGTCGCCGCTCGCGGCGTGGATGGCCTGCACGACGCCGCCGGACGGGGCCTTCAGTTCGTTTTCCATCTTCATCGCCTCCAGCACCAGAAGGCCCTCGTCGACCGCCACCTCGTCGCCCACCTCCACGAGCAGGTCGAGCACGAGGCCCGGCATGGGCGCCCGCACCTCGCCCCCCGCTACGGCCTCCTCCCCAAGCCCAAATTCTTCCACGAGCAGGTCGCGTTCATCCTTCACCTGGACCTCCGTGCGCCGCCCGTCGATCGTCACGCGCAGCGTGTCCTCCCCCGTCGGTTCCACCGACACGGGCACGCTCGCACCGTCCACGATCATCGACACGTAGCCCTCCCGTAGCACTTCGAAGGTGTAGTCTTTCGCCTCGCCGTCCACGACGAGTTGGTCGTCCTGAATCGCAATATCGAACGCCCGATCGTCGACGAGCGCGCGGTAGACCTGGCCATCCGAAGCGTCCATGAGGGAAGCATCTGTTTGGGGCAAAACGACGCGATCACCCGACACAAACTCACACCCGTGGGCATAGTTTTACTCCAAAATGAGCACCCGAACGCGTCGGCTTTCTCCGCTCGCCCCCCTCCTTCTCCCGCCGTCTATGCCCGATGACCTCACGCCCGATCTCCTGATCCGCGCCTACGCCAACGGCGTCTTTCCGATGGGGGACGACGACAC
>CAZVCA010000098.1:1855-4146 GCA_964626045.1 uncultured Halobacteriales archaeon
AACTCACACCCGTGGGCATAGTTTTACTCCGAAATGAGAACCCGAACGCGTCGGCTTTCTCCGCTCGCCCCCGTCCTTTCACCATCCTCTCCGCCCGCCGTCCATGCCCGATGATCTTACGCCCGACCTCCTGATCCGCGCCTACGCCAACGGCGTCTTTCCGATGGGGGACGACGACACCGGTCTCGTGCGGTGGCATGCTCCGGACCCGCGGGCGCACCTTCCACTCGATGCGTTCCACATCCCCCACAACCTTCGTCGGCGGGTGCGGCGGCGCGAGTTTGAGGTGACCGCCGACCACGCCTTCACGTCCGTCATCGAGGCCTGCGCGGACCGGGCCCGCACCTGGATTACCCCGCGGATCATTCGGGTCTACACCGCCCTCCACGAGCGTGGGTACGCCCACAGCGTGGAATGCTGGCAGGAGGGCGACCTGGCGGGCGGACTCTACGGAGTGGGCCTCAAAGGCGCGTTCTTCGGCGAATCGATGTTCTACCGGGTCAGCAATGCCTCGAAGGTGGCGCTCGTCCATCTCGTGCGGCAACTGCGGGCGGGCGGCTTTACGCTGCTCGACACGCAGTACTCGACCGAGCACCTCGAACGCTTCGGGGTAACGACCGTCCCCCGGCCCGCGTTCGAGCAAAAGCTCATCCGGGCACTCGACGTCAGCCCCGACTGGTGGCCCCTCGCCGACGCCGAGGCGGCGGATCTCGACACCCCCGTGTCCGAGTTCTCCGCCGCGGCCCCCACCCCGCGCGGAAACGAGTCGCCCCCGAATGGGTGAAACCGGACTCGACGTGTCTACTCCAGCCCCGCCCGCCATGCCCGCACATCTCCGAAGCCTGCCCGTCATACTGCCGGGGCTGCTCATCGGCCTTGCGCTGCTGGGCGGCTGCCGGCCCAACCCCGACGGCTCCACCGAGGCGGCCGCCCCTCCACAATCCAGCGGGTCCCTTGCCCTGCCGGACAGCGTGCTCCCCCCGCCGGACACGACCGCCGACCGCTTCGAGGCGGCCCTGCAGACGGCCCTGTCGCACTCGGAGGCCACCGACTCAATCGGGCCGGTGGTGCAGGCCGTGGGACGTCACTTCCGCGGGCGTCCCTACCGCACCGGCACGCTCGACGCCCCCACGACCGAGACGCTCGTCGCTCGCTTCGATGGGTTCGACTGCGTGACGTTTGTCGAGACCGCCCTCGCCCTGGCCCGCGGCGCCCAGGCGTCCGACACGACGTACGCGGGCTTCGCACGACGCCTCGCGGAGCAGCGGTACCGCGGCGGCGGGCCGGTGGGGTACTGCGGGCGGCTGCACTACTTCACGGAGTGGATTGCCGACAACGCGACGCGGGGCCATGTGCGGCGGCTGGGCGCGCAGCTGGAGGGGCGTCCCCTGCGCGACACGCTCGACTTCATGAGCACCCACCGGTCGGCATACGACCGATTCGCCACCGACGACAGCCTCTTCGCCTGCGTGCAGGAGATGGAGGCGCGCCTGCGTGCGCAGCAGCGGCGCGATCCGGTGCGGTACGTGCCGCAGGACTCGATCCGTGCCGTCTACGATCAGCTCCGGGCCGGGGACATCGTGGCGCTCGTTTCTTCGATCGACGGGCTCGACGTGGCCCACACCGGACTCGTTTACGTCCCCCCCGACAGCGGACCGAACACGATCGGCCTCCTGCACGCCTCCCTCACCGACGGCGTGACGGTTTCGCCCGATCTTCAACGGTACGTTCGGACGATCGATCGTCAGATTGGTATGGTGGTGGCGCGCCCTCGGCCCGTCCGGTGAGGGCCAGCCCGGGCCGCTGCTTTCGTCTCTTTTCCCCGTCATCGACCCCTCTCGACCGACCATGCAGGACATCGAGTGCCTCGGCGTATACACCAGCGGCGGCGATGCCCCGGGCATGAACGCGTGCCTCCGGGCCGTCGTCCGCACGGCCGTGGCCAACGACATCGAGGTCATCGGCATCCGTCGCGGGTACGAGGGCATGATTGAGGCCGATTTCGTAGAGATGGAACGGCGCTCGGTCTCCAACATCCTGCAGTCGGGCGGGACGATCCTCAAGAGTGCCCGTTCGGAGGCCTTTCGCACCGAAGAGGGGCGCCGGGTGGCCGCCAACAACCTGCGCGAGAACGGCATCGACGCCCTCGTGGCGATCGGGGGCGACGGCACGTTCCGCGGGGCCTCGAAGCTCTGCGACGAGCACGGGATCGGGGTGGTGGGCTGCCCGGGGACCATCGACAACGACCTGTACGGCACCGACCAGACGATCGGGTACGACACGGCCCTCAA
>CAZVCA010000099.1:0-556 GCA_964626045.1 uncultured Halobacteriales archaeon
CGGCACCGATATAGACAGTCCCACCTCGAACCGTTGGTGACGAGCGAATCTCCTTGTATGGCGTCTCAAACTCCCATTCAACATCACCAGAAGTCGCATCGAAAGCAACGACCTTCGCCGTCGGTTGTCCTGATGTTCCGTAATCAGATCCTCCAATATAGACAGTGTCGCCAGACACTGTTGGCGACGCATAGATTGAAGTAAGGACCTCAGCGTCTGTCTGCCACACGCGACTACCGTCTTCAACATCGTAGCCAGCAGTACCGACATAGACCGTATCGTCTGCAACTACTGGCGATGCCTCGTTGTGGCGACGGTTGTTTACCGTCCACTTAGTTTCGCCTGTTGACGCGTTAATCGCGTATATGGTATCGTTTTGTGAGGTCGTATAGAGAGTACCATCGACAACTACTATACCGGATTGAACATCTCCATCAGTAGTGACATTCCACTCTTGTTCGCCGGTTTCAGCGTCCACTGCGTACACCTTGCCCACCCCATCGGCTTCCTCATTGGCACCAACATAAACAGTTGGGCCATCAGCTAACAGTTGTTC
>CAZVCA010000099.1:566-4117 GCA_964626045.1 uncultured Halobacteriales archaeon
GACCGTCCCATTGGAAATAGCTTCTTGGGTGAAGTCAATCGTGACGTCGTCACTGGAGGTCCCATTCAGCTCAAAGTCAGCAGCGCTGAGATCAACCTCTCCAGCGGATGCATTAGAGAGGCCGGTTGCCGTAACTTGCATGGTCAGTTGTGCCGTCGCATTTGCCGGGACTTCTGTTGGGGTGACAGTAGATGCCGACTGATCGATTGCGACTGACTCATCGTCCTCCCTGTCGTCAGGAGAGTCAACATCGGGCAGAGTCCGGAGGACCGGATACTGGTCGGTAGTCTGCCAGACATCCTCAAAATTGAACCCAGACATATTTGTCTTCGCAGCTGTCCCAGTCATTTCGACTGTTGTCAACCCTGTGCCGCCAACGGACTCGTCCTGTGTTGTAGTCTCTGTATTCCAGTATGAGTTGGTGATCGTCGTATTATTATCGCTTGCTTCACCAATAAGACCACCACTACCCGCGGTTCCGTTAACGGCTCCAACAGCGAACGTATTTTCAATTGTTGCCGGAGGAATTCCTTGCTGAACGCTAACCCCCTGCTGGATAACACCAACAAGACCGCCGACCGTCTGACTACCGCTAACTGTGGTTGATGCACGCGCGTTCACAATTTCTGATCCAGAATTGGAACCAACAAGCCCGCCGAGCGTGTAGTTACCGGTAACAGATCCGGAAGCCGACGCGTTCATAATAACGCTTTCACCGGAATTAGACGAAGTGATGCCGCCAGCGTATCCGTCGCCGTCAATCTCACCTGAAAATTCTACACTAGCAAGTGATCCGCCTGAATTCATTCCGGTAATGCCACCAATATTGTATCCGCCAGTCACAGAACCTGAGACGGAGACGCGCTCAATTGTTCCATAATTGTATCCGACCAGTCCGCCCACAACTTCTATGCCAGTAACCTCGATATCAACAAGTGATATATTCTTAATAGTACCATGGTTGTCGCTGAAGAGCCCAACAAGACTCGCATCTGGACGATTAATCGTTAATCCAGTAATTGTGTGTCCTTGGCCATCAAAAGTACCGGTAAATTTCTTTTCACCTACTGGCCTGAAGCCTTTTCCATCGTTCCATACCGCAGTTCCAGAAGCATTGATATCATTACCAAGAATATAATTTGCACTCGGCTCATCTGCCATCGCCTGTAGCTCGGACGCGTTAGTAATTCTGTAGGGGTCAGCCACCGTGCCGTTACCAGCAAGGTCACTTGCATTAAGATCAACCGGAGCGGTGGTGTTTTCATCTTTTCCTCCGCCTACAGAATCAGAATCAGAAAGCGATCGAAGCACCGGATACTGGTCGGTAGTCTGCCAAACGGTCTGGAAATTGAATCCAGACATATTTGTCCTCGCAGCTGTCTCGGTCATTTCAGCTGTCGTCAGCCCTGTTGCATTTACTCCTGATGAGGACTGCCCAGTAGCTCTGGTATCCCAGTACGAGTCGATCACCGGGTCGGTGCCAAAACTGTCCCCAGCCAAGCCACCGATGGTTGAGACTCCCGTTATCTTACCAGCTACGTATGAAGAGGTGATTAGTCCTCCATTACCGTGCTGCCCAACCAGCCCCCCAACGGTTTCGTTCCCATCAACGGTTGCTGTTGAGTGTGAGCGTCTGATGACGCCACCATTGAACTCGCCATTGCTTTCACCAGCAAGTCCCCCGACGTAATCATCGCCGGATACTTCTCCAGTCACGGATATATTGGATATTTCACCGGAATTATATCCGGCAACACTACCGGTCCGACTTGCACCGGTAATATTGACATTGACAAGCGAGAGACCTGTTATTATCCCAGTTTTCGTAGACTCAGACGATCCTGTTGATTCAACCAATCCGACCCGATTTTCTTCTGGACGGTGGATATGCAATCCGGCTACGGTGTGGCCTTGCCCGCGTAGAGTCCCTGTAAATTCCGGAATCGGATCAAATCCTTTCCCACCGTTCCACTGTGCTGTTACGGAAGCATTAATATCATTTTCGAGTATATAATTCGCTGAGGTATTCTCATGTATTACTTGAAGCCCTGATATATTTGTGATGACATATGGACTGTTTTCCGTCCCGCTTCCCTCAAGATCACTTAGACTGACACCCGATTGATCGGCTGTTTCACTGACTGTGATTTTCTTTACATAGAATATATTAACAATACGGTCCTCAAGAGTAGCATTCTCATTAGGATACAACTGTAAAAATGCCGTATAATTACCTGCTGGTAAAGAGGTCGCGTTTACGACTGTGCGGAATTTGTCGTCGCCACTGTCATGGGCAACCGGTTGTTCAACCACGGGCTCTTCCTCTCCTAAAGAGAACTCAGCGTACCAGTCTTCGTTAATCCCAGAGTTCAGATTCTCACGGGGGACGGTGATCTCAATGGTCCCATTGGTGCTATTCTGTGAGATCCCATTAGGTCCTCCAGTATTATAGCCAATGCCAACCCGTCGCTCGTCAGTAGTGCTCACTGGAGTCTCGTTTTCATCAAGAAGGCTGACTGTGTAGGTATCAAATGGGTCCGACTGCTCTGTATCAACTCCAGCAGCAAACATCCCTGTATCTCCAGTTACTGAGACATTAACATTCGTTGAAGAGTCGTTCCGATACAGAGTGATTGATGGATTAGAGGATATTTCCCCAGCTCCATCATAAATATAGAAGCCAACCCGGTCAGCTTTGACCTGGTCGATCTCCTCTTCATCTGGCTCAACGATTACACTACTACCAGACGAATTAGTGATTTGAAAAGCACTAGCATTAGCACTTCCAAATGAAATACTGGATGAATTCTGCGTAATACTAATTCGAATATCATCACCGACAAAGAATAACGTGCCAGAGGCCGATGCATACGGACTGTGTTGAATCTCCACGCTCTGATTACTGTCATCTTGGGCAACTGCGGGAGCTGTCAGTAACGCTGCCCCGCAGATTATCGCAGTGAGGACAATTGCACTTAGGACAATCTGCTGTCTCTTCCGACTCATGTTCTTTCTTGCTGTGCTACCTGAAGGCATCTATCCGCACGGTGCAACGACCGTACCATGGATGAGTGTGTTCGGGGTTGGTGTTGTTTAAAATAAGTCGACATTATTGAATACACCTCGAGGAAGGCGACAGGCGCCGCTTGAAGAACCTATCAGCACGTGTTGGCGCTCCATCTGCCGAACACGCCAGCATTAGCGTTCTTCCCCCGCCGCCATCGTACATTTTGACTGACTACCTATCTATTACCTATAGATTATGTTCGACAGATAGATTGCATCTATCAAAATATATTTATATAATAATATGCGCAGTCTGTCAGTTCGTCAAGCCCTGCGTGATATCTTATTGATACACGATCGATCTACCGCATTGAATATTGTTCCCTGAGACACTGTGAGGCGACCCCATCATGCAACCATCGGCAGTAACGTCGACAAGGCGACTCATGTCCTGACTGCCCGATCAGTACTGCTATTCAACAGAACAGATCTTTCTGCCGTGTTGAATAGCGCCCTCTGAACTGAGAAGGGACAACGGCAATTCT
>CAZVCA010000100.1:0-4000 GCA_964626045.1 uncultured Halobacteriales archaeon
AACCCACAGTCAGTTCGACCTCACTCAATCCATGAAACGAACCATACTCCTCGTCACCGCCCTCCTCGTGGCCGGAACGCTCCTGACACCCACACTCGTCCTGGCCGCGGAGGACCCACGCTTCGAAACGAACGTCCCCGAAGACACGGTCACGCCCGGCCAGACGACCCAGATCGCCGTCGAATTCGAAAACGACGCCAAAGACATCGACGACGACGTCGAAACGGCGACTGACGTCGAAGTCACGATGCGCCAGGGGGACACTCCCTTTGCGGTCCTCTCCGGAACGCATCGCCTGGGCACGATGCCTGACGGCCAGGTCCTCACGGATCAGTTCTCCATTCGCGTCCCGGAGAACGTGGACGCTGGCACCTACCACATCCCGATTCGCCTTGAGTACGTCTACGACGATGACGAAGAAGAGGCAACCACCGTCTACGCTGAAGTCCGCGTCGAGGATCGCCCCCAATTCTCGCTCACTGAGGCGACGGCCGATCTGACCGTCGACGAGGATGGCTCCGTCTCGGTAACCATGGAGAACAACGGCACGGAGAACGTCTCCGACGCCACGGTCACGCTTCAGTCCGCGACCGAAAACGTCCTCTTCGGGTCGAGTGCCAGTACCGTCTCCTACGTGGGCGACTGGCAGGCGGGCGACACGAAAGAGATCACCGTCGACGCGAACGCCCCGCCCAGTGCAGACGCCGGCGACTACGCCATCAACGCCCAGGTGACCTACGAGAACAGCGAGGGATTCGAGCGCCAGTCCAAATTGCTGGACGATACGGTCACCGTCGAGCCAGAAGTCGATCAGTTCTCGCTGAATGACGTGACACACTCCCTCCGCGTCGGCGAGGAGGGCGACCTCTCGATGACGGTCACGAACGAGGACGAACCCGTCACTGACGCCGTCGTCAAACTCACCTCGACCGGCATCAACATCCACCCGCTCGCGACCGAGTACGCGATCGGCACCATGAACGCCGGCAGCGACGCCCCGGTCACCTTCCCGATCGAGATCTCCGAGAGCGCGGAGGCCACGCCCCGGCAGTTCTCCTTCAAGGTAACCTACACTGACGAGGATGGCGACGAACGCGTCTCGGATACGCTAAACGTCCAGACCGAAATCGAACCGGATCGGGATCGATTCGCCGTGTCGACGATCGATAGCACGGTCGATGCCGGTGCGGGCGGAACGATCAACGTCTCGGTGAAAAACCAGGGCGAGGAGACGGTCGAGAACGTGAACGCCAAGATATTCACGAACGACCCACTCTCCAGTTCGGACGACGAGGCCTACATCGATTCGCTCGCACCCGGTCAAACCGCCGATATCACCTTCGGCGTCAGCGCGGCCGGGTCGGCAAACGTCAAGGACTATCCCATTTCCCTTGACTTCCAGTACGATGCGGACGGTGACAGCAAACTCTCCAAGACCTATCAGGTGCCGGTTTCGGTGACCCAGCCCGATTCGACGGGGCCGTCGCCGATCCTGATCGGTGCCGTGATCGCCATCGTCCTCCTCATCATCGCTGTGATCGTCTACGTGCGCCGGTAAACCGATGGTCGATCACGAGGAACTCGTCCGGCGGCTGGCAACCCACATCGCGGATCACCCGCGACGAGTCGTGGCTACCTTCCTCATTGTCACCCTCGTGATGGCCACGGGCCTGGGCAACATCACGACCGAAACGGGAACGAGCCAGTTCTCCGAGGGGACTGACTCCGAGCAGGCCCTCAAGGACGTCGAACGGGAGTTCGGCCAGCCCTTCGCCGCGGATTCGGGCTCGACCCAGGTCATCCAAACCGAGCAGAACGTCCTGTCCAAATCCGCGATGTTGCGAATGCTCGAGGCCCAGGACCGGGTAACCGACAGAACCGCATTACGCGTGGCGGATACCCGAAGCTCCGCCCAACAGGTCGCGAGACAGCTCGATCCGACCGCGACGACTCTCGAGGCCCAGATTCGAGCGATCGAGCGGGCGACACCCAGAGAAATCGACGCCGCCGTCAGGCGAGCCGCCGAGGCACCCGGGTTTACCGGCTCGCTCAGCCGTGATTTCAACAAACAGTCCGCGACCGCGAGTTCCACGATAACCGTCCTCACGCACGAGATCCCGACCGGACTCTCGAGTGGCGTGGGGACCAGTGGCACCAGCCCGCTCCAGTCGATTCAGACCGAGACCGACCGCGTGCTCAACGCCGGCGACGGCGATTTCCGCGTGTTCGGGACGGGGATCATCTCCGACGAGTTCGCGAACGTGATCTTCGACTCGCTCATCATCGTCCTCCCGGCCGCAATCATACTCATCGTCCTCTTTCTCATGTACGCCTACCGGGATCCGATTGACCTCTTCCTCGGCATCGCGGCGTTGATGATGGCCGTGATCTGGACGATGGGGTTCATGGGCCTTGCCAATATCGCGTTCACGCAGATGCTCACCGCGGTCCCGCCGCTACTCCTCGCGGTCGGGATCGACTTCGGGATCCACGCGATCAACCGCTACCGCGAGGAGCGGGTGAAAGGAGACGACATCCTCGAATCGATGGAAAAGACCGTGGAACAACTCCTCGTCGCGTTCTTCATCGTCACCGGCACGACTGTCATCGGGTTTTCCGCCAACGGCACGAGTTCGTTGCCCCCAATCCGTGATTTCGGCCTCATCGCCGCCGTGGGGATCATCTTCACCTTTTTCATCTTTGGTATCTTCCTTCCCGGGGCGAAGGTCCTCTCGGACCAGTACCGCGAGCGCTACAACATCGGTCACTGGGGATCCAAACCCATCGGCCAGGAAGGATCGGTCATCGGGCGATCGCTTTCCGGCGGCGTCACCGTCGCCAAACACGTCCCGAAGCTCTTTCTTGTCCTCGTCCTGGTAATCTCCGTCGCCTCGGCCGGCTACGGCGCCGGCGTCTCGACCAGTTTCTCGGAGGACGACTTCCTGCCACCGGAGGAAACCCCGGACTATCTAGATGACCTCCCCGAACCGTTCGCGCCGAACGAATACACGGTCACCGCGACGCTGAATTTCCTCGAGGATACCTTCGCGACCGACGCTCAGAGCTCGATCACGATGTACGTCAACGGGCAAATGCGGGCTGATTACGCCTTGGAATCGATCGAGCGGGCGGGAAGGAATCCCCCCGCCTCCTTCGTCGAAGAGGAGCGGGTCGCCCAGTCCTCGAGCATCATCGGCGTCATCGACACGTATCGTGAGCAGGACCCCGAATTCGATGCGCTGGTCGCCAGAAACGACATCGACGACGACGGCGTGCCGGACGACAACCTCGAGGCCATCTACGACGAACTCTACAAATCACCCTATGCGGGCCAGGCCGAAACGTATCTAACCGACGATTACCGCAGCGCGAAGATCACCTACGACATCGACAGCGACGCCACCCAGGCCGAGGCCGCGGCGGACGCCAAACTACTCGCGGACCGGTATCGCCTCCCGGCCACGGCGACCGGCCAGACGGTCGTCTTCGAGGACGTCTCGGCGATCATCCTCGAATCGGCGACGACGAGTCTCGGATTCGCCCTCCTCGGTTCGGCGGTGTTCCTCGTGTTCATCTACCGGCTGCTGGAGGGCAGCGGTACGCTGGGCATCGTCAACCTCATTCCGATCGTCGTCACGCTCACGCTCATCATCGGCACAATGAGACTCATCAATATTCCGTTCAATGCGCTGACCGCGACGGTCCTGGCCATCGCGATCGGCCTGGGGACGGATTATTCGGCGCATATGACCCACCGCTTCGTCGACGAATACGACGGCTCGAACCTCACCGTCGCCCTGGAGGAAACGGTCCTGGGGACTGGTGGGGCGCTGACCGGGAGCATGTTGACGACCGCAGCCGGCCTGGCCGTTCTGGTACTCGCCATCACACCGATTTTGGGCCAGTTCGGGACGATCATGGCCATTTCGATCGTCTATTCGTACGTGACCGCGGTCCTGGTGACGCCCTCGGCAGTCGTCGTGTGGAGTCAGTTGGGTGG
>CAZVCA010000101.1:0-3984 GCA_964626045.1 uncultured Halobacteriales archaeon
CGGCCACAATCTGGTCGAAGAGCGGGAACGAGGAGTGCGGCGCCACCGGAAGGGGGAGTCCGTAGGCGAGCATCAGCGAGAAGAGGCCGACGGTCTTCATCGTCACCGTCTTGCCCCCGGCGTTGGGGCCGGTGATCACGAGCGTGCGGAAGTCGGCGCCGAGCTCCAGGTCGAGGGGGACCACCTCCCGCGGCGGGAGGGCCTCCTCCTCGCCCGAGGCGCGCCCGTCGGTGGCGCCCCCGGCGCCCAGCTCCTCGAAGTGCAGCTGCAGGACCGGGTTTCGGCCCTCGTAGATCTCGACGTGGCCCTCGTCGTTAAGCTTGGGGACGACGGCGCCCAAGCGGTTGGCAAAGCGGGCCTTCGCGCGCAGCAGGTCGAACTGGGCCAGCACTGTCAGATTCTCCTCAATCGCGTCGCTCTCGGCCCGCACGTGGTCGGTCACCCGGCGCAGGATGCGCTCAATCTCGGCCTGCTCGGCGCTCTGGAGCTCGCGCACCTCGTTGTTGAGCTCCAGGCAGGCCGCCGGCTCGATGTAGACGGTCTGCCCGCTGGCGGAGCGGTCGTGCACGAAGCCCTCCACCTTCCCCTTCGCACTGGCGCGGACCGGGATCACCATGCGCCCGCCGCGGAGGGTGGCCTGCTCGCCGGTGGCGTGGCCCTCCCGCACGGCGTGGCGGAGCGCCTTGTCGAGCGTCGTGCGGAGCTCCTCCTCCTTCGAGCGAATCTGCTGGCGCAGGCGCCGCAGCTCCGGCGACGCGTCGTCCCGGATGGACGCGTCCTCGTCGAGGATCGACGCGATCGTCTCTTCGAGATCCGGGAGCGGGGTGGCCCGCGCGACGGCGTCGGCCAGCCGCGGGTAGTCCTCGCGCCGCGCCTCGAAGTGCTTCTTCAGGCGCCGGAGCGTGACGAGGGTCCGCCGGGTCGCCATCAGGTCCTCCGGGTCCACGTAAGCGTCCTCTGGGGCGGCGCGGCGGAGGGCGTCCCGCAGGTCGTACATCGGGCTGAGCGGCACCGAGTCCCCGTACTGAAAGGCGCCCTGCAGCTCCTCCACCCGCCCCAGCTCGCCCCGCAGCCAGTCCATCGTGCGGGCCGGCCGCATGGACGCCAGCCGCTCCTCGCCCAGCGGGCTCTGCACGCGGGCCGCCAGGCGGTCGCGCACGACGTCGAAGCCGAGCTTCTCATCCAGCGAGTCCGGGTACGTCTCCATGGGGCGCGTAGCACGCAAGGGTGAAGGGGGACGCTCGGGGGCCGTGAACCGGGGCGCGAAAAACGACACTCGCCTCTCACGCGTGTCCGTTCACGGAAGGGCCGGCCGTTGCCCCGCCGGCCCGGCAGGCCATCGCCGCCTGGCGCAGGATCATAAACAATCGACCGGCCCGGCTGCTCCAACGCCACGCGGCCCACGCGCCCTCAGCGGCGCCAAATGCCGTAGTCCACCCAAAATCCACACGCAGCGGGCCCCTGCGCCGTCGATACGGCGGCAACGTCCTCGGCCTCGGTGGGCCCGGCGCTCCCTAGCTGCGCAGCTCCACGTTGACCTGGGAGTGGTCGCCCACGTTGAGGCTTTCCGGCCGCAGGTCGACCGCGGCGTGGCGCCCGATGACCGAGTCGGCGAGCACCGCGTTCTCGACCGTGCCGCCGGCAAAGACAATGCTGTCCCGCACCACCGCGTCGGAGACGGTCGCGCCCTCTTCGATCGAGACGTGCGGGCCCACGACGGCGTTCTCAACGGTCGCGCCCGGGCCGATGTAGACCGGGTCGTGGATGACACTGTCCTCGACGGTGCCCTGGCGGGCGTCGCCGGACTCCCGCTCCAGGACGCGCCCGGTGGTCTCCAGCAGGGCCGGGATCGTGCCGCAGTCCATCCACGCGTCCACGCCCGCCGTGGTAAACACGTCGCCCTCCTGCAGGCGGTGGTCCAGCGCGTCGGTGAGCTGGTACTCGCCGTCGGCGCCCTTCATGTCGGTCTCGATGACGTGGTCGATGCCGGCCTTCAGGTCGGCCAGCTCGCGGAGGTAGTAGATCCCGATGAGCGCCTCGTTGGAGACCGGGTCGTCGGGCTTCTCGATGAGCTCGGTGACCTCCTCCCCGTCGCGCACGGCAACGCCGAACCGGCGCGGGTCGTCCACCTCGCGGACGAACGCCACCACGTCGGCGTCGCCGAGGGTCACCTCGCCCGATAGGCCAAAGAGCGTGTCCGCAAACACCACGACGCCCTCGCCCTGGAGGTGCTCGCCCGCACAGCCGACGGCGTGGGCCGTGCCGAGGGCCTCCTCCTGGACGGGGAAGTGCGGCGTGATGCCCCGCTCGTCGCAGAGCGCGGTGAGCTGGTCGCGGATTTCGGTGCCGAAGTCGGGCCCCAGGACGAACACGCCGTCGTCGGGGGGCGCCGGGAGGACGCGGGAGAAGGTGTCGACGATGCGCTCGACGATGCTCCGCCCTCGCACCTTGAGAAGCGGCTTGGGGGTGACGTGCGAGTGCGGGCGGACGCGGGTGCCCCGCCCCGCCATGGGAACGATGAGCTTCATGGGCAGAATTGATGCGTTGCGCAGAGAACGAGAAGAACGGCCGTAGGCGTCCACGCGCGGGAGACACTCACATGCCGAGTGCGCGTTCGGTGTGACGCCCTCATAACAATAACGAGATCGGGGGCCGAATGCCAGCGCGCCCGCCGCGATTTTCTCGTGCACCGCCCCTCTTTCGGCGGGTCCGGAATGTCCTCGATTCTGGACAACGCTGCGCACTGCCGCCTACGACCCGCCTCCGTCCTTCCCTGCCTCACCTCCCCCACGCCGTCTTCATATTTTCGACCGTTCTGGAGGCCCACCGCGGGCCGCGGCCCCTTTGGCCGGCGAGCGCGTCCGGTTCGTCGGCCCGGCTGCACTTCCGGCACAGACGTTGTACCTTTTGGACTCCACGATGACGGCAGCGGCGGCCCTCCCGCCCGCCGGCCTGCCCCCGTCGGCGTCGGGGCCCTCGGCCCCGGAAACAAACGTACGGAGCACTCCTACCGTGTCTAGTGTTTGACGTCGACGGTTTTTTCATTCTTCCCTGCAACCAGTCTTCCAGTCATGAATACCCACTGGCTACCCCGCGCTCTCGCAACCCGCTGGACGGTCGTCGCATTTGCCTGCCTGCTCGGGCTCCAGCTTGGCGTCGGGAGCGTGCGTGCTCAAAGCGACAACTCCCTGTCCAACGCTCAGAAGAAGAAGCTGAAGAAGGAGCTGCAGCAGACGTACAAGGAAGGCGCCAAAGCCGGAAACGCGGAGAACTACGAGGTGGCCGCCACGCGGTTTGAGGAGTCCATCGAGCTGGCCCAGAAGCTGGGGCTCGACGACCTCATCGGGAAGATTGAAAACAACCTCATCGAAAGCCTCAAGGGCGCCGGCAGCGCCGCGCTCAAGCAGGAGAACTACACAGACGCCCTGTCCCACTTCAAGACGCTGCAGGAGTACACGGACGCCGACCCCACCGTCCAGTACAACCAGGGCCTGGCCCTCATCAACATGGAGGACAGCACGGAGGCCGGGCTGCAGTCGCTCCGGCAGGCCATTGAGGTGGGCAACGAGGTGGGCAACACCCGCGTGGCGGGCCTGGCCACCGAGCGCATTCGGGACGAGTTCCTGGCCCGCGCCTCGAAGGCCCTGCAGGGCGACAGCCCGTCGCAGGCCCAGATCGACAAGGCCCTGAGCGCCCTCGACCAGATGACCGAGTACGTGGAGCCGAACGCGGACGCGATGTTCTACCGCGGGACGGCGCTCTACGAGAGCGGGCAGTACCAGTCGGCGATTCAGGCCGCGCGGCAGGGCCTGGACATGCACCAGGGCAGCCGCAGCGACGCCGCGAAGTTCCACTTCGTGATCGCCGAGTCGCAAATGGAAACCGGCAACAAGGCCTCCGCCTGCGAGACGTTTGCCAACGCCACGTACGGCGACTACGAGGCCCGCGCCAACCACTACCTGGAGAACGAGTGCGACGACGTGT
>CAZVCA010000102.1:0-1573 GCA_964626045.1 uncultured Halobacteriales archaeon
GGGCCTCTGCGCCTTGCTGATGGGGGCGTCCGCCCGGCCCGCGCAGGGGCAGGGCGGGGGCCCGATTCAGTCGGAGGTGTCGGTCTTCGGGGCGGGGGCGAGCACGGAGGCGCTGCCCTTCTGGCTGGGCGCGAACCAGTACGGGCGGCTGGGCCGGAGCGGGACCCCCCTCGGGGCGCGCCTCGCGGCCCGGCGGCCCTTTTCGGGCGCGAAGGGCGGGCTCGACTACGCCGTCGGGGCGGGCGTCATCGGACGGGCCTCCGCCAACAGCACGCTTCACGTGCAGGAGCTCTACGGGCAGCTCCGGTACGGGCCGTTGCAGCTGACGGCCGGGTGGAAGAAGCAGGTCATCGGCCGGGTCGACACGGCCCGCTCGCTCGGCGGCATCACGCGCAGCGAAAACGCGACGCCCCTGCCGAAGGTGCGCGTGTCGACGCCCGGCTACGTGCCCGTCCCCGGCACGAACGGATTCCTGGGGGTGAAGGGGTACCTCGCCCACGGCTGGATGGGGGCGGACCGGGTGGTGCAGAATGCCTTTCTGCACGAGAAGTACGGGTACCTCCGCCTGCTGCCCCCCGAGTGGCCGGTGACGCTCCACGCGGGGCTGATCCACCACGCGGTCTGGGGCGGGACGCCGACGGACGCGGTGGCGGGCCGGGAGGCGGGGGCCTTCCGGGACGGCCTTCGGCAGTTCGGCCGCGTGTTCTTCGCGCTGCGGGGCTCCGATGAGGTGGGCCCCGACCACATGGGCAACTACGACTTCAGCGTCGACGTGACGGCCGGGCCCGTGGAAGCACAGGTCTATCGCCAGTTTTTCTTCGAAGACAAAGCGGGCCTCTGGTTCCGGAACGTGTGGGACGGGCTCTGGGGCGTGAGTCTGCGTCGGCGCGGCGGGCCGGCCCTGGTGGAGGCGGTTCTGTACGAGCACTTCCGGTTCATCCGCCAGAACGCCAAGTACGCGGAGGGGCAGCGGGCGGGGGCGGACCGCAACTTCAGCCAAACCCTCTACCGGTCGGGCTGGACCCACCGGGGACGCACGATCGGCCTGCCGCTCGTGACGCCGCCCGCGGGCACGCCGGGCGTCCCCGACGACCGGCCCGGCATCGCCAACAGCCTCGTCGTGGCCCACCACGTGGCCGTGGAGGGCACCGTGCGGCCGGGCCTGTCCTACCGGCTCACGGGCACCTACAGCGAAAACAGCGGCTCGAAGAGCCTGTGCTCGGACCCCGAGTGTACAGACCTGCTCGACGACCGCTTTTCGCGGACGGGCCAGTGGTCGTTCCTGGTAGAGGCCTTCGGGCGGGTGCCGGGGACGGAGGCGCTCGCCTACGACCTGGGCGTGGCGGTCGACACCGGCGACTTTCGTAAGGAAAGCGTGGGCGTGCGGGTCGGCCTCACGTGGCAGGGCCTGCACGATCCGTTGGGCCGCTAGGCGGGAGGAACAAGCGGCCGGGCGGGGCGGACAACAGAGGAAGGGAACGGATCCTGTTTCGGGGCTGAGCGTTTTAGGATCTGCATATACATGAACTCTAATTGTCCAACCATGCCTGCGCCTACGACCGCAGAACAGGAC
>CAZVCA010000102.1:1583-3836 GCA_964626045.1 uncultured Halobacteriales archaeon
CTTTCGCGAGGAAAGCGTGGGCGTGCGGGTCGGCCTCACGTGGCGGGGGCTGCAGGATCCGTTGGACCGCTAGGCGGGGGGAACAGGCGGGCGGGGCGGAAAACAGAGGAGGGGAGCGGATCCTGTTTCGGAGCTGAGCGTTTTGGAATCTGCATATCTATAGATCCTAATCGTCCAGCCATGCCTGCGCCTACGACCGCAGAACAGGACCAGCAAGAGCGGTGGGCGGAAATTCGCTCGGATCCCGTTCTCCGCGAGCTTCCCTACAAGGTCGAAACCAACCGTAGAGGACAGCTGATTTTGAGTCCACACTCCGCTTCGCATTCCGACACGCAGGGCGACCTCATCGCTCTTCTGCACGAGCACGCAGGCGGGGGACGGGTCCGGCCGGAGTTCCCCATCGTGACGGCGAAGGGGACAAAGGTCGCCGACGTCGTCTGGTGCACGGCCGCGCGGAGGGACGAGATGGAAGAGACGGGGGATCCTCCCACCTTGGCTCCGGAGGTGTGCATCGAAGTCATGTCCGAGTCGAACGACTGGGACGAGATGGACGAGAAACGCGCGCTCTACCGCGAGGCAGGGGCCGAGGAGGTTTGGATCGTCACTGAAGAGAAGAGCATCCGCTTCTTTGCCGATGAGGAGCGAGACACGTCCGATGTAATCCCGGGCGTCCCGAATCGCCTGTGAGGAACGGTTGGTGTTCAGAACGTTTGCGGGCAGATTGTCCTTCCGAATTGTCTGGAGAGACGAGGCTGACCGAACTGGATACAGTAAATGTTAGAGTTCTGTGTAGAATCGAACGGGCGTTGACATCCCTGCCCGCGTGCCGTACCGTACGGTAGTCATGAATCAACGCGCTCTCCCATCCGCCATCCCGTCCGCGGCCAGCGCCTCTGTCGGCGCGACCGAAGGCCGCTGCGCCTTTGCCCGCTTCTATCTGGGCTACGTGTATGTCTATTTTTATCTCTGGACGGCCGGCGGCTCGTAGCGCGCGTACCCTCTTGTTGTTGCACCCCGCCGGCCGATCGCCTTCGGCCCCGGCGGGGTTTTCGCATGTGTGGGCCGATGGCGCCGCGCCCGGTGGGTCCCCCGACGCATTCTGACCCCCACGCCAGCGACCCACCCATGTCCACGTCTCCCAGCCCAACGACCGTGCCGGAGGCCCGCGCCCGCATCGACGAGATCAACGAGCGGGTCGTGGAGCTGCTCGCCGAGCGGCAGGCCATCGTCGACGCCCTCTGCGAGTTGAAGGCCGACGCCGATCGCACCGTGCGCGACCCCGAGCGCGAGGCCGAACTGCTGGCCCACGTCCGGGCCGTGGCGGACGAGGCGGGCCTGCCGCCCACCCTCGCCGAGACCCTCTTCGAAGAGATCCTGGCCCACTCCGTAGAGCGCCAGCGGCGCCAGCGGGCCGACGGGGCCGCGGGGCCGTCCGCCGAGGAGTCGTCCGCCGAGGAGCCCGCGGACAAGGCGACCGGGGCCGTCTCCACGTGTGGGGCGCAGGCGTAGGCGGGGCCCCCTCCGGCGATGCGCCCGCGCCGCCGGGGCCGAATCTCTCGGGGCGGGCGGGCATTCAAGACGGGCCTGTTCTCGTGAATTGGTTGGCGTTCCTCATGAGCTCGTCCTCGGACCGCCCGGACTTCGTGCCGGAGTACAACAAGCCGGATGCGCCCGGCCTGCACATGAACTTCGACAACACGGTCTCGCTCTACCACATAGTGCGGCCGGACGACGACTTCGAGACGGCGGCGCAGGACGTCTTTGCGCTGCTCAAGGAGGCCCAGGCGGAGTTTCCGGACTGGCCGCGGGTCCTGTACCTCGACATTCAGGGGCACGCCCGGGACGACGAGCGCCTGGAAGAGGACATGGTGGAGCTGCAGCAGGAGTTTCTGCTCGCCGCCATGGGCAAGTTCTTCACCGCCCTGGCCCTGCCGCTCGTGTCGGTCGTCAACCCGGACGACCAGGTGAACGACCTGCCGGACGAGCTCGTCCTGCAGCCCCCCGATGCGGAGCTGCCCGAGGAGACGGCCTGGCCCAAAGAGTGAGGCCCCGAACGAGCAGCCCTGTCGGCCAGTCGGGCGAGCCCCGACGCCGGCGCCCCCGCCGTTCATTCTTCCCCGCGAAACGCACAGTTGCCCCCATGATGCTTCCCATCGCCCTTCTCCAGCGCGCCGCATCGTTCCAGGCGGACGCGCCGGTCGGGACGGGCATCGAGTGGCTCACCCTGGCCGCGATCTTCGTGCCCGCCGTGCT
>CAZVCA010000103.1:0-3537 GCA_964626045.1 uncultured Halobacteriales archaeon
CCAGTGCTTGATCTGACGGTGCTGACGGTTGCCGTGACCGATGCCGGCCACCACGGGATCGTCGCTGAGATCGCCGGTCTGCTTGCCGAGCACGAACTCCCGATCCGACAGATCATCACCGAAGACCCGGAGTTTACCGACGCCCCGCGGCTGTATCTCGTGCTCGACGACGAGTTGCCGGGTGGACTGCTCAACGAGCTAAGCAACCTCTCGTACGTTCGATCGATCGAACTCAAGTGATTGGTGATGGCTGAGGCGTTTCTGACCGTCGCTGGCCGTGGCCGGGCGACCTTTGAGGACCGCGGCTCGGAGTTCATCGGACAGGTCGCCCCGGTCGCCTCAATCGACGAGGCCGAGACGTTCATCGATTCGGTCCGTGAGACCTACAACGACGCCACGCACAACGTCCCTGCCTATCGCGTCCGCGAAGATGGCTTCCTTCGGGAGTACGCGACTGACGATGGTGAGCCTTCGGGGTCGGCAGGCGATCCGATCGCAACCGTGCTTGCGGGCCAGGATCTTGAAAACGTCGTCGCCGTCGTCACCCGGTATTACGGCGGGACAAACCTTGGAATCGGTGGCCTCGTTGAAGCCTACTCAACGGTCACCGCGGCGGCAATCAAAGACGCCGGGACCGAGACCCGTCGCCCACGGGACCGGGTGCTTCTTGAGGCCGATTATGCTGATTCTGGCACCGTCCGGAGTATCCTTGAAGGAGCGGATGTCACCTTCAAGGCCGACTACGACGAGACGGTTCGCTTCCGGGTCGCTGTCCCGAGTGTTGACCGCGAGTCCCTCCTTGATGAGCTACGGAGTGCAACAAGCGATCGGGTTGACATTGAGGACGCCTGAGTGAGACGGCCGAGAAACATATATTTACTGCGCTCTATATGAAGATCGTGACGAACGGCTTGCTGTCTCACCCGCGTGACGACCCGGTTCGACGGTTAGTCCAGCGCGCTCGCGCCGTTAGGATTCGATAGAACGATGGAAGAAAGCGTATCCGGATTCAAGGTCCGCGGTGACTGGGGCAAAATCGTCGAGCACGGCGAGCGGATAACCCAGGCGCTTAGAGAACTCGATGCTGACGAGGAGTTTAGAGCAGCCTTCGAGGAGTGGGACGACTGGCGGCCAAAGGCGCACGAGGATATCGATGAGGACGTGAGCCAGAAGACGGCCGAACAGGCGCACACCAAGGAGGGTCCAGGCGAACGAGCCGGAAAGGATCCCGACGAGGACATCCGCACAGCCGGCGAGAAGCTCAGCGAGTCCTACGACAAACTCGGCGAGGACACCGACAAGGCGGTTGACCGATGGGGGGAATCAATCGATTACGTAACCCGGGCAGCTGACTCCGCTGGCCGCAAAGCAATCCGAAAGGTCGAGGACACCGTCTACAAGCGCGTCATGACACAGTTGGCGCCGTATTACTTCGATAACGACCTGATCAGCGCGAATGTTACCCGCTCGAACGATGAGTTTGTCTTCGAGGTCAATGTTAACGACGACGAACTCAAGACCAACGTCGGGGACATTCTTGCGGAGTACGAGCAGGATGTCACCCGCTGGCACGTGACAACCGAGAAGGACACCCAAACGGTTGAGGCCGCTGAGGGGGTCGACCCTCCACAGCCGACAACCGACGAGGATATGTCAAAGTCAACGATGAACTAAGCCGGTAGGCACTTGTAGCCGTCCTGTCAACCACGGGTCGTCGATGGTAGACCCGGTTACGGCGACAACGATCCTTATTGCCACCCTCGCTAGCGCGTTCATGGCGTGGGCAATCGGTGCTGGATCGAGTGGATCCACTCCGTTTGCTCCTGCTGTCGGGGCCAACGCCATCTCGGTCATGCGCGCAGGCTTCCTGGTCGGCATACTTGGCTTTGCTGGCGCCGTTTTCCAAGGTGGAAACGTTACTGAGGCGGTCGGCCGTGAGCTCATCGGCGGGCAAGCACTGACGCCGCTGGCGGCGACAATTACGCTCTTGCTGGCGGCCTCGCTGGTGGCGACGGGTGTATTCCTTGGCTATCCCATCGCAACGGCCTTCACCGTGACCGGTGCGGTTGTTGGAGTTGGCATCGCAATGGGTGGTACACCTGCGTGGGAGAAGTATACGAGCATTCTCACGCTGTGGGTACTGACGCCGTTTGTTGGCGGTGGTAGCGCGTATGTGACGGCCAAACTGTTCCGGAGTGATGTTCCTGATCAAACGATCATCCCAACCCTTGCAGCGATTGTCGGGGCGATTCTCGCGCACGTCCACTTTTCGTTCATCGGCGAGGGCTCAACACTCGCTCGTGAGGGCGCCCAGTTGCTCCCTGTCCCCCGTCTCTTTGGGGTTGTCGTCGTCACAGGCGGGATGGCGCTTGCTGCTGCCGTGCTTATCTATCAGCGACTTCGCGCCGATCCGGTCGTCGCACAGCGACGGTTTCTTTTGTTCCTCGGTGGTCTTGTCGCGTTTTCGGCGGGTGGCAGCCAGGTTGGCCTTGCACTCGGTCCGCTGTTGCCACTGCTTGAGCCGTTTCGCATCTCGTTGCCGGTGCTGTTATTCGGTGGTGGCCTCGGATTGCTGCTTGGGTCATGGACCGGGGCCCCGCGGATGATTAAGACGATCTCGCAGGATTACTCCTCGCTTGGACCAGGTCGATCAATCGCGGCGTTAATTCCCTCATTTGGCATCGCCCAAACGGCCGTCCTCTTCGGTATTCCCGTCTCGTTTAACGAGATTATTGTGAGTGCCATTATCGGGAGCGGGTACGCGGTTGAATCCGCTGGCGTTAGTTCCGAGAAAATGATCAAGACAATCGGTGCGTGGGTGATTTCGCTCGTCCTCGCGCTCGGACTTGGCTTTGGGCTCTACGTTGGTGTCGGCCGACTGCTGCCTTGACTACGCCGATCCCTGCTCGCTCTCGTGGGTGGCTTCTGTTCCCTCGGTGCGGTTGTCGGCCTTGCGAACCCGCACCTCCTTGATGCGGGTATTCTCGACATCCTCAACCCGGAGCACAACGCTGTCATAGGTGATCTCCTCGCCCTCCTCGACGAGGCGACCGGCCCGGTTGAAGACGAACCCGGCAATCGTCTCGAACTCCTCGCCCTCGGGAAGTTGCACGCCGATGGCCTCGTTGGCGTCCTCGATGTTGACTTCGCCTTGGACGAGCACTTCATTCTCGTCGATCCGCACAATCGGTTGGGTCTCCTCGCCCTCAAGGATCTCCCCAACAATCTCCTCAACCATGTCCTCCATGGTGATTAGCCCCTCCGTGGTGCCAAACTCGTCGATCACGATGACCATCGGGACCCGCTGTTCGCGCATCTCGGTGAGCAACTCGTCGGCGTTCTTCGATTCCGGAACGTGTAGCGTCGGTTCGAGGAGGTCCTGCAGGCTCAATCCGTCGTGTTCGCCGTAGACGTGCTCGCGCACGAGATCGTCGATCGCGACCACACCGACAACATTGTCTAGACTTCCTTCATACACCGGTAGCCGCGTGTGTGAGTCCTGAACACAGGTCGTCAACGCTTCCTCAAGCGGAGCAT
>CAZVCA010000104.1:0-1878 GCA_964626045.1 uncultured Halobacteriales archaeon
CGGCTTGCGCTCAGGGGCGGCAGTGCTAGTCCTTGAACCTTTAACCAGGAGGACAGGCTTATGACCAGGAGCGAGGCAATCCAAATTGCAGTGGATCAAGTGGTCACAACCCGCGATATGTGCGGGGATGAGCTGCAGGCAATCCGGGATGTGCAGGATGACCTGCATATCCGTTTTACTCCAGGCGAACTGGGGCGGATTGCACAGGAAGTGCGGAACGTCTGGCAGGACTGCCAGGCGGCGGCGGGAGTGGTTCCGGAGAAGCGGCTGAGTATGCAGGACCGCATGGACGCAGAAAGAGCATTGGAGAGCACGACATGACTGTATCACCTAAGCTGGCGCGAGAGATCGGCGAGGCGGCATACAAGGCTGACATTCCCAAGCAGAAAGCCGCGGAGCTGACGTATCAGCTGACCAAGAGCCTGGGCTGGATCAGCAAGACGAAGCTGCCACAAAGCGAAGTGCTGGGGGCGTATGACCGCATCCAGCACAAAAACGAGGGAGGTAAAAATGGATAGAAGCAGCATTTTCGAGGCAACCAAGCGAATCAATGAAAACGTGGAAGACATGCAGGGGCGGATCATTCACCGCGCTGACTTCCCAAATATCCATGAGATCATAGCGGCGGAGAAGCAGGCCGCTTTGATACAGGAGCAGGCGGAAAAGATCCGGCACGAGTGCCAGAGCTACATTGCGGAAGCCGCCAAATCCGCATTGACCACGGATTAACTTAACCGCTCCGGTCCTTTTCGGGACCGGAGCCAATGGAGGAGATCATGATAGTCTATACTCCGAAGATCCACGCGGAGAGGCTGCGGGATATGTTGCTCTACGAGAGGGAGTATCCATGCAGCCTCTGTCCCGCCACGGCTGAGTTTTCGCCTGGGGAAGACCCTCGGGATATCTGGGACAATGATCAGCATCCTTGCCAGGTCTGCCAAGAGTTCCTGGAGCTGGACTTCATTCCAGTGTCGGAACCTTGGAGACAAAAATGTCCCTGCGACCGCCTGGGAGAAGAGGAAGCAGTGGAGCGCAGCAAGAAAGAGCTATTCAGGATGGGATACCTGGAGCCAGGCGGACAAGGCGTATAACCCTAACATCAGGAGAACAGGACCATGCAAGAATTAACCAAGCGACAAGTCGAATCCATTTTTGGGATTGCGCAGAGCCAGCAGGACTACATCCTCGCGCTTTACAGGGTAGTGATGCCTGACTTCGACGAGCGCGAAGGACCGATTGATCCTCCGCAATGCGGGACTGAGCTGCACAGATTTATTTACGAGAAGGCCATAGAGTTTGACCGAGCGAACCACACCAGTTTTCCGGGCGGCGGATGGATGAACTACGGCTTCTCGCACAACCAGGAGCTGGGCACCTGGGAAGTGGTTTTGCCAGAGGAGCACAACCGGGAATGGACAGTGCTGTTGCTCTATCCGGACTATATGGACGAAGGCCCGCAGACCTACCTCGCACACACGAATGGCTACAAAGTGGACGTAGCCATAAAGCGGGCTCAGGAAGAGGCGATGGCCGCGAACCTGGACCCGGAGGATGACATAGGGATCAACCCTGACGACTTCGCACCCTTGGCAGTCTTTCAGGGACACCTGGGCGACTACCTGGCAGAGGCCCAGCGCTTCAACATTTTCCCTTTGACCTGATCTGAGCAAGTGTCCAGGGGCGGCGCTGTCGCCTCTGGGCGCGTGAGCGGATCAGATGGAACACGAAACAAAGGAGGGCGCAATGAAGGATTTCCTGGGGTATGTAACAGCGGTATGCGTAGTGATCAGCGTTTTTGTAGGGCTCCAAATTGTGGTCTTTTTACTCGGAAGATAAACCAAGGAGTATGGACATGCGGTTATCAGACACGGAATGCCC
>CAZVCA010000104.1:1978-3514 GCA_964626045.1 uncultured Halobacteriales archaeon
CTACGAGACCAGCTTGAAAACTTGCCAGCACAGTCTCTGCCACGGGTAAACCTCAAAAGCATCAAGCGCTGCTTTGCAGAGTGGAAAGACCTGCATACATGGGCTCGAATCCACGACACGAGCCCGCCAATCGCATATGCGCTCGCTATTTATAGCGGAGGGCTGGAGGACCTGCACTGGCAGTGGAAGAATCCCGCAAGCAGGCAAGAGATAGTGGAGCTGGCGCGAGAGATTGCTCCGAAGTTTGAAGGGTATGACTCCCAGACTCCGCTATATTGGGGAAAAGAATGGGGAAAGGTAGGGTGACTTGCAATCGGAGCCGAGCTTTACTACACTAGGATTTTCAGGGTGGGGAAGACGTATCAGAAAGACCCCGGAGGGAAACAAGGCCCCCTTCGGGGTTTTTCTATGAATAGACTGTGACGCTCCATTTTCGCTTGGCATATTGGGCGAAGACCCACCGGAACCAGGGAAAAAAGGAAACCGCGCTTTTGATTTTGACGATGGAATCCTCCCGCGCAAACCCGCCTTTGACTTCCACTATCTCGAAGCAATCGGAACGGATCACGAAAAAGTCGGGGGTATAGAAGCAGTTATCACCCAAGCGAAACTTGACTGTTTCAAAGAGCCAGTCCTGGACCAGGCCGTCGTAGTAGAGTGGCCAGAGGAACTCGTCTTCATAGCGCTTTTCCGTGTAGTTCATCCGGTCCCTGGCATGGACCGTCTTCTCGCGGGCCTGGCCGGAGGTTTGATCTGATGGACGATTAGTAGCCGGAGCCTGGCCTGATGAAGGATTAGTAGCCGGAGAGTCTTGTCGCGGTTTGTCAGCCGGATCATGGACTGCACGGACTCCCCTGCCCTGACGAAGTTTTTTCAAATCCTCTTCAGAAAAACCCATTACTCATCTCCCAGGACGCGGCGGGCTTCTTCACATTCCCGCATCAGATGTTTGGAAATACCAGCGTGGCACTCCGCTTCCAAGAGCAAGGAATGGAGTGTTTTGCGATATTGGTCTCGCTCCCGCTCGGCCCGCTCCGTTTGTTCCCCGAGCTGACGCAGCAAACCCAGGATCTCTTCCGGCGAGTAGTTGTGCGTCATAAAGTCGGCATCGGGCCAATGCTGCACGGCCTGGGCTATATCCGTGTTTGCGACTTCGCAATTATCGCAATCACCTTCGCAATTTCTCCATTCGTAACAATCCATATCTCCCCACCTCCTCCGGGCTTGGCCCGGTGTTGCTATAAGCTAGAATCCAGCTTTTTGAAGAGTTTTGAAGCCAAATCGCGCACTTCCCCTTTGTGATCCGATATTCCGTAGTGGTAAGCCTGACGTAAATCTCTCGCTATGATGTTTGTAAGCCAATCGACTCTTTCTTTACTCTCGGCCCAATCTATGTTGAACCGGGAAGTTGTAGCAGGTTCAACATCAGAAGACTCCCTATAAATTAAGATTTCTATACATTGGGATCTGCCATCCTGTATGATTCCTGCATAAGTGCGAAGCGGCATATTTGGGATTTCGCGCAGGACAGGACAC
>CAZVCA010000105.1:0-3491 GCA_964626045.1 uncultured Halobacteriales archaeon
GCGAGCGAGTGCCGGAAATCGAAGAAGAATTGTCAGAATACTTAAATAATAGATGAATAATGGCTTGGGATTTAGTTATAAAAAAAGGAGATACAGAAACACCATTAGAAGCAGCTTTGCAGCACAATAGTAGTGCAGTAGATTTATCAAATGCTTCTGTACAGTTTTATATGAAAAAACCTAGTTCTGATACACCAAAAGTTGATTCTGCTGCTACTGTTACTGATGCTGCTAATGGTAATGTTAAGTATAAATTCGATGTTTCAGATGTAGATACTGTTGGAGTGTATCTTGCTGAATTTAAAGTTACTTATAGTGACGATGATGTAGAACATTTCCCTAATGATCATTGGTTGAATGTAAAAATTGTTAAAACGTTAAGTTAATTATGATTACTATAAACAACAAACCTGATGGTGCTTCAAGTGTGAGTTCAACGGTTAGTTTTCCACCTCACGCTCCCATTGATTTTGATGGACTGAGTAAGATGTTTACAGGTGTTAATCCTCAATCTACTCCACCAAGCAATCCATCAGAAGGTGATTGGTACTTAGACGATGGCACAAATACACCGGATGGTAAGCCGTCTGTGGCCTATTATGACGGAAGTCAATGGCAGTATGCCCGGAGTTTTGATAATACTCGTAAGTTCCGCTATTCCAAAGCCGACGACGGCACACAGATTCGTTGGGGCAACGTAGACGGGGCTTACGTTGTCGACCGGGAACTGAATGATGACCCCGGATTTGATGGGGTGCAAGGTACGGATTGGGAGCGGCTAAGTTCTCTAAATAATAAATATCAAATTAATAAACCTACTTCAATACCTAACATACTTTCAAATGGATACAGGGAAGGGTTTTGTCAAGGTTATCGTTCGTCTTCCGAGGTTTGGGTAGATAGTGGTAAAGCGTTGGATTATAATAACAAGGTGTTGATAGAAATGCCTTACATGAAATCTATTCACATAAATAATTCTGGCCTTAGTGGAATACAAAATGGAAATCTTAAACAAGGAGAATGGTATTCTGTTCATGTAGTGGCAGACGATAATGGAGAGAATGCTGATGTAATAGCTGTTTGGGTCAACGAAAGACTTGATAATCCTAAATCTGTGTCAAGGCGTGTCGGATGGATTAAAATAAGAGCAAATAGTAATCAACTTATGGGATTCATTAATCCAAATCCAGGGGAATATTATATAGACCCTCAGTTAGCATCGACAAGTACTGGCGTTGAAAAAGACGAATGGGGTGAAGTAGCAATGAGAGAATCTGTTCCTCCTACTGCAAAAGATGTATATATTGTAGTTAATGCAAAAGGAGATGGCACGGATAACAGTTATAGTTTGTCAGTTGCACCTTATATGCCAAGATTAGCAGAGTATTATAAGCAAACAATGGGAGGAGATGCTTCATTAAATACAACAGTCGTTGAATTTACAGCAAAAGTGCCTATTTCAAAATATAGAGCATTCAGATTTATAGGCAAAGGTGGTTTTGCGAATATAAGTGATAAAGATGTAATCGGCTTTGAAGATACTATTTATAAGGAAAAAAATATATGGACAAAACACACTTGGCCTATTTATAGTCCTATGCGAATGGAAGGAGCTACTCAAGTCGATGCTATATATGATTATAATGGAGATGGGAAAACAGAATTGGTCACAAATGTCGGTTCTGCTTATCGGGTAATAGGACTTAAAAGAAATGATACTAAAATTGGTTGGCAAATTAATCCATATAATGATGATAAAGGCAATGTTGCATATTCCCCAAAACTTGTTACTACTGAAACAGGATTAGTTAGTCAAGATACTCTTTTTTATGCAAATAGGAATCTTGATGAAATAATTGCTGTATCTCCTGTTGATGGAACAGAATATTGGAGTGTTATTAAAACAGGTATCAAAGCAATGGAATATAGTGATATTGGCCTTGTTTATGGATGTAATGATGACGGGAATGAAGAGGTTGGAATACTAAAATACTCTGACGGCACACAATATTCAGCAGATTGGCCTATTACTTTTGGACAACACGCACAAACTCTTGCTGCTGGTGATCTTAATGGAGACGGAAAAGATGAATTTGTGCTAAACGATTCAAATGGAACTATTCAGGTCAGAGATAGAAATGCTAATATATTACATTCACCTTCTGATCATGACCCTGATTGGGGTGGGCACAGTGATTTTGCTATTATTGATGATATAGATGGAGATGGAAATAATGAACTATTAATAATTATGGGTGATTTAGGTGATGCTGGCACAGAAGGTGATACGTTATATCTCATTGCGTCTGATGGTAGTTTGAAAAATACTTTTAAATTACCTGCTGCTGGACCATCAATAGGTGTTGGTAATTTCTATCCCGATTATACTGGAAGTGAGATAGTCTATTCCATTGAAGGTGGTGGAAAAATTGGAATGATTAAAGGTGATTTAAGTGAAGAAATATGGCAGAAGGATGTCGCAATAGAAGGTTCAGGAGGTCAATTAGCTTTTGGAGATATTAATGGTGACGGGTTAGATGAATTTACTGTTAATACGGATCAATATACGGAGGGTGGTTTTTTATTGTATGATCGAAAAGGGGATGTTTTAGAAACTAATTTTGGAATTGGAACCAGCAAGACGAAAAATCCTTTTCTTAGAAATTCAGATAAAAATAATAAACGATTTATTACGATAGACGGGATTGAATACTTTTTCCCAACTTATGTAATGAATAATCAAACAACAGGACGGGATGTTGTATTTGAACTAACTTATAGACCAGATTGGTAAGACTATTAATTAGGAATAATATAAAACTATTCAGCGCCTTTTCACTATGCCACTCTGCTTAGAATAGGCAAAACATTAAAGATATGGAAATAACCCTCCCAACAATAGCAGCTATCATCTTCATCTCTGGCCTAATAGCCGCTCAGTTAAGGTACGGCCAAACCCGGTCTATCTCTGCCTTGTTTGACGAGTTGGAGGAGGACGAAAAGGCAAGATCGTGGTGGTTCATTGCATGGCAGGCTGCCTTTGTGTTGCCCGTTGCCCTGACCCTGCAATCTTATTTCTTCGCAGCAGCAGCAATGGCAATCATAGCATCGGCCTTGTCAGGCGACACGGAGGAACACCGAATTATCATGCGCAACCATACAGCAACGGCGGTGCTGGGCATGGTGCTGGGTATGTTGGGAATAATAGAAATAGGACATCCAGCGTATGCTGTTTTAGGAGGTGTGTTAGTAGGACTAATATATCTTGTTCGCCTGAAGAACAGAACCTATTGGGCTGAGACATTGATTATGATGTGGATAGTAGGGGCGGTTTATCTGTCAAATCTAGGAATTATCCTTTTCCCGGAAGTGAATGAAGTAATACAGAACTTTTTAAATACAAAATTTTGAGTATAAACGTTTTAAATAAATAGTATAATTCTCCTGCATAGCTTCGGTTGTGATAGTCTCCGGGGGTGCAAGATCACCTC
>CAZVCA010000106.1:0-3483 GCA_964626045.1 uncultured Halobacteriales archaeon
GTAAGGTAGACTGCCCCAGCGGCGTCGACATGGCCAAACTCAAGGCCGAACTCGTTAACGAGTACCACCAACAGGAAGGGGCCTCACTGCGGGACAAACTGTTTGCCAACGTCGACAGTATCCTCTCGCTTGGAAGTACGTTTGCGCCACTCTCGAACTGGGCGCTATCGGTTCCGGGAAGCGGTTGGGTAATGGAAAAAACCGTGGGGATCGCCCGCGAGCGAACGTTCCCAACGTTTTATCATAATACGTTCCGGGACCGAGTACAATCCGACACCGGTCGGGGGGCGACCGGCGAACCCGAGCGGAAGGCACTCTTGCTCGCGGACCCTTACACGAATTTTAACTATCCTGACGTGGGCACGGCCGCCCTCGAAGTGCTGGAAGCTGGGGGCGTCCACGTGAAGGTGCCCGAGGAGGTCGGCGACAGCGGCCGGCCGGCATTCTCAAAGAGCATGCTCGACGAAGCGCGGGCCACTGCCGAGGAGAACGTAAAAGCGCTGTTCCCCTACGTCAAGGAGGGATGGGACATCGTTACTGTCGAGCCGTCGGATGCGGTGATGTACCAGCTCGACTACCGTGATTTGCTCTCCGGAACGGATGTGGAACTGGTTGCCGAGAACACCTACGGTATTTTCGAGTACCTTGCTGTCCACGGCCTCGATGCGACCATCGACTTCGAGCCGGGTGACGAGACACTGGCCTACCACGGTCACTGTCAGCAGAAGGCCACAAAGAAAGACCACTATGCGTTCGAGGTACTCCAAGGGGCCGGTTACGAGGTTGCGGAGCTTGACTCGGGGTGTTGTGGCATGGCGGGTTCCTTTGGCTACGAAGCCGAACACTACTCGATGAGCGTTGCCATCAGCGAGGATCTGTTCGAGCGAATCGACGAGTCATCTGCGGAGACCGTGGTTGCGCCCGGGGCGTCGTGCCGGGCCCAACTCGAACGGTATGGCTATGACGACGAGGAACCGCCACATCCGATCAAGAAACTCGCAGCCGCACTCTGAGAGCATCTTTAGTCGAACAATTGGATCACATGGCCGGGAAAATAGGCACAGCTCATTCCTTCGAGCCAACGTGCGTGGGAAACGGACTGCGTGATCATACCTCTGAATCCGATTTGATCGGGTGTCATGCGGTGTTCAACCCTGCCAGGACCGGTCACAGAGGATCTCAGAATACCAATCTACTTGACGTCAAATGGTGTATTGGAACATAATGAGCGAACCGAAACCAGGGTCGAACGAGTGGGAGGTAGCACTCCCGGAACAGTCGACCGTGGTGGTTGTCGATGACAGCGAATTTTTTTTTGCGGATATGATGGCTCGAGAAATTCAGGAACAGTCGTCGTTCGAAACGACGGCCTATTACGATGGCGAGTCGGTCATCGATTCTCCCGGACGAAGATGTCGCCTGTATCGTGAGCGATTACCGAATGGAGCCGATGAACGGGCTCGAACTGCTGGAGTCAGTCCGGGAGGAACAGTCCTCCCTTCCCTGTATCCTGCTGACTGGGCAGGGTGGCGAGGATGTGGCTATCGAGGCGATTCGATTGGGCGCGACCGATTACGTGACAAAAGAAACTATCGTCGAGGGCAGCGAGTTCAGTCTCCTCCTGAATCGAATCGAGAAAGCGGTCTCACACGCTCGAGCCCGAGCGGAACTGGCCCACCGCAAGGAACTCCTCGAAGAACAGCGGGACAACCTCGATATCCTCAACGAAGTGTTGTGACACGACATCCGGAACGATCTCCAGTTCATCACGTCGTATTCGGAACTGCTCGGCGGCCATGTCGATGATGAGGGCGAGACATATCTGGAGACTGTCAGGGAAAGCGCTGAAAACGCCATCGAGTTGACGATGACAGCCGGTCACATTGCCGACGTGATGCTCACTCACGGGATCGATCGGACCGAGATACAGCTCAACTCAGTCATCGAGAAGGAAATCGAATCGATCCGGTCGTCCAATAGGGGCGTAAACATCGACATCGACGGGGAATTGACCGATCAAGCGGTGCTCGCGGACCAAATGCTCGAAGCGGTATTCCGCAACCTGCTGAAAAACGCCATCCAGCACAACGACACCGAGGCGCCAGTAATCGAGGTCTCGACGGAAACAACAGATGACATGGTTGCGGTCCGGATCGCGGACAACGGTCCGGGGGTGACCGACGAACGGAACGAATCGATATTCGGGAAGGGCGAACAGGGGTTCGAAAGCGAAGGCACCGGGATGGGGTTGCACTTGGTCGATACACTCATCACGGAGTACGGCGGTGACGTGTGGGTTGAAGATAGCGAGCAGGGTGGGGCCGAGTTTGTCGTTGCATTGCCAGTTCCTGCGGGAGGACCGTCGATTCCAGTGAATCGTATCAATCACCGGCAGTGGTAAGGCCCAATGCTCCCTTGTGGGATCTATGAAACTCACAGAGCGAGAACACGAAGTCGTCGTCAACGTCTGGGGGGAAAAGACGCCGATAGACCTCAGCAAAGTCGATACGGAGGAATTGGTGATGATGCATGATCGGGTCTCTAGAGCCGTCCAAGCTTCCTATGAGGACGACGGTGTCGACAGTTTGGGAATTTTGCTGCCGTTGGAGGATAAGATCATTCAGGTCCTCCACGGGCGATTGTAGGGCTGGCTCGAATACCGAGTACGGATTCGATATTCTCATGAAGTGATCGACGTAGATGGGATGTGTCCGTTTTCGAGGCCACTGAGGCGGGTCGGGCCGCGACGTATGCAATCATTCAAAACCAAGGAATGGGCCGGCGGGCACGAATTTGGGCCGTAGAAGAGCCGGACGGTTTCGAACCGATCAAATGGCAAGATCGCATGCGATGTCGGCTGGGTCTCTCTCCCAGCAGCGGTTAGGCAACCGTTTTCATCCGTTTCAAATTGATTCGTATGACGTCGCTACCACGCGACCAAGCCTTCCAACCCTCGAGAAAATTTTTGATGGAGATATTGTGACGGGTTTGGATGCGGGTAAACCGCGCGCCTTAGTCAATGGTTATTACCCTGGCGCGTTACCAACAATCATGGGAGACAACAAATGACACGATTCTCCACCAACGACCTATTCGAGCGTTTCGACGAGGAAACCGACCGCCAGCATTTCGAGGTTGTGAACAAGGACTCGATGACAGTCGAGGTGGGCCGATACGCCAGTGGAACCTCGGAACCGAAAAATCCGCACACGGGCGATGAGATTTACTACGTCATATCCGGGGCTGGGATGGCCAGAGTTGGGGACGAGACCTATGCGGTGCAAGCAGGTGACGTGGTTTTCGTCGAAGCCGGTCTCGAACACGACTTCTTCAACATCGAGGAGGAAATTACCGTGCTCATCGTCCTTGCTGGGAAAGAGGAGCCTGGGGCTTACACGATGCGTGAGGAGACCGAGGAATAAGTTCCAGTAAGCTGTTTTCTCGCTGCAGTGCTCGCGGTTTCACCGCTCGCAAAATCGAGGC
>CAZVCA010000107.1:0-3425 GCA_964626045.1 uncultured Halobacteriales archaeon
CGTGTCTCTTCGGCCCGCTTTGAAGCCGTCACTCTGCCTCCCACTACTGATACGCCTCGAATTCCGTGCCGAAGAGGAGGAAGTAGCCGGTGCCAAGGAGCCCGATACCGGTCGCGACGGCGAAGGCGATTTCGGGGCTGAGGAAGTCCCAGAGGTAGCCACCGAGGGCTGCACTCGGGATGACAACCGTGTTCCGGAGCAAGTAGTAGGTTCCTGTGACGCGGCCTCCGGCGTCTTGCTCGGCAGGGCCGACGATGAGTGCCTTATGCGACGGGAGCCCCGCAAAGCGGAGACCGGAAAACGCGAAGACGAGGAGTAGTGCACGGGCACTTTCGGGGGTGTTGATAAGTACGATCGGGAAGATCGCATAGACCGCAAAGCCGAGGGCGACGACTGGTTTGAGTCCGACCCGTTCGGCGGCCTTGGCGGCAGGGGCCATGACGAGTAGCGCAACCAGCATTTCCACGCCCAGCAGATACCCGAACAACGCCGCTGGCGAGAGGTCCAACCCGTACGTAAACCCGCCTAATCCGACAGTCGTCTCCACGCCCACCCCGAGGAACCGGGTGACGACGAGGACGAAGAACACGTACACCATCCCGTTCGCGAAGCGAACGAGTGTGTCGCTGACGAGCAGCGGCCGGAGTTCCGGTGGCATTTCCTTGAAATCCCGCCGGATTTGCTCGAGCCCACTGAAGGCGTCCCCGGTGCTGTCGGCGCTGGCATCATAGAAGAAATGTTGGACGGCGGTCCCGACGGCCCCGAAGACGATGGCAACGCCAAGTACGTATTGAAACCCGACGGTGAAGGCCGGATGGAACCCGATGAGGACGGCCGCAAGCACCGGCCCGATCAGAAAGGCCGTCCGGCGGAAGGTCTCGGTACTCGCAAAGCCGGCTGCCAGGCGCGATGGGTCGGCTGCCTGCTTGACGACCGCAAACGTCGCGCCGAGGCCGAATGATTTCCACGCCTGTGCGAGGAAGAGCCCCACGAAAATCCAGATCCACGGCTGGAGGGAATGGCCCGCGAGTTCGATCGGCCCGAGTGTCGGTGCCAGGAACCAGAACCCGAACCCCACGGTCGAGAGCAGGCCAAAGACCGTCAGCGCGTACCGCGAGCCGATGCGATCGGAAATCGCGCCACCGGGGTAAGGGTAGACCGCCGAAAAAATGTTCCCGGCCGTTCCGAACAGTCCGACGACGAACCCGGTCCCACCGAGTGCGACGATGTACTGGGGCACGTATCGGGAGGTCATCTGGAAGCCCAGACTAAAGGCGAACATCGCCAGGGAGAGGACAAGCACGTCTCGTTCGAGGGCGAAGAACTGCCGAAACGTATCCAGTGGCCCCGCCGTATCCGGCCCATCGTCTCCCATACGCAATCGATTTCGGCGGCCCTGCAAATGAGTATCGGCTCCCCTACTCACGCTCGCCAGGTCCTGATGTGGGTTGCTGTATCCATCACTGGTACCGATGGGATCGCCCCATCTCCCATTAAAAATGCCACCGGGTCAGCAGCTCAGTTCTCCTCGGCCATCCGTAGTTCGACGGCAAAGACGGCCCCCTCGGGGTTGGTGTCCTCGACCCATACCTCCCCACCAAACCGATCAACCAGGTGGTGAACGAGGTACAGACCAAGCCCCGTGCCGGCACTGTCGAGTCCCTTTTCCCCTTTGCCGAAGACCACGTCTTTCTGCTCGTCGGGTATCCCTGGTCCGTTGTCTGCAATCCGGACCACAACGCTTTTTTCATCCTTCGTTGCCGAGACGGTGATTTTCGGGACCGCTTTATCGTTGTGCTGCACCGCATTCGACAGCAGATTCCGAAACACGGAATCGAGCATCTGGTTGGCCTGGACCTGCACCGCCGGGAGCGATCCCTCGACCGTGATGTCGGCCTCGGGGAACGCTGATTCGATCTTTTCGAGTTCGTGATCGATTGTCTCTCGAAGGTTGACCTGGCTCTGGCGCTGGGACTGTTCTCGGTCGAGCATCACGTCGGCCATATCTCGTGCTGACTTGGTCAACTCGATCGCATGGGTCGCGCCCCGTTGTAAGGGAGTGAGATACGCTTCGCCCTCCTCGTCGACGTGCTCGCCTAGCAGCTCGCCATACGACTGCACCAGCTGCAGATCGTTCCGCACGTCGTGGCGGAGTACCTGATTCAGGATGTCCAGGCTGTTACGTTGTGCTTCGAGTTCCTGCTGGGCTTGTTTGCGTTTTGTGATGTCCCGTATCACGAACAAGGTCCCGAGTGTCTGGTCGGTCTTCGTGGTGAAATCGGAAAAGGAGATCTCGAGGATTCGTGATCCGGCTTCGGTTTCGATTTGGGATTCAACCGGTGACGTGGGCTGGTCCTGGCCCACCAGCTGTTCCTCGATCGGAGCGGCCAGCTCTCGAATTTGTGGCTCATCCAGTGGCGGTTCAACGTCGAGCAACGACAGGGCACTATGATTCGCATCGAGCACGTTCCTGTCGGTATCAACGAGCAAATACCCCTCGTTCATCCGTTCGATCGTCCGAGAACGGGCGAGTGCCTTCGTGTCGAAGGTCTCGTAGCGAAACGCCGCGTAGCCGACGCCTGCCATCCCGACCGCGAACGAGGTGGGGGTGAGAATGGTTCCAGGCGTCTCGAACGGCAGGAGTGAGAAGGTCTGTGCGACGGATAGCAACATTGGCGCGAAGATGGCCGGGACGAGAATCGCCGTTTGACTCGGGCTCAGTGTGGGATCGAACCACGTCTGATAGACGATGTAGGACAGGCCGATTGTCGCAATGACGTAAAACGCCGAGAGGTACGCGACGTAGAGGGGACTGTTTCCGTGAGTGATAACCGAAAACGCGCCAAAGGAGACCAGACGCGGGTCTTCGAAGAGGAGCGGGATCGGATCGGTGAACAAGAAGGCAAACACCGGCCCTATCAAAACCGCGATAAGCGAGGCAGTCTTCCAATTGACCCATCGACGGGCCGCTCCCATCGACAGTCCGTACAAAAGCACCGCCGGTGCGGTGGTGAACGACCCGAAGTGAAGCATCTTGTACGCCCAATACGACCGTTCGAAGGTCGTCGCAGTCAACTGGAGCAGGGCGAAAAACGTCCACAGAGTGATGGTCGTGGACAGGACCGTGAACGTGACTACTTGTTTGGTTCGCTTATAATTCTTGAGGTAATATGCAGCATAGATCGTGGTGAGAATGCCGACTGCCGTGGCTAACGTGATGAGAAGCAGCGGTACATGGAGTTGAAACGCCCCCATTCGTGGGCTATATAGTCGTGTACCACTTTTATACTCTGTTCATTATGCAGCCGGATTGACCTGTTCGAAACAGTGCCGGTTTCCGGCGTCTCAACCGCTTCTCGGGGGATATGGCAGTCCGTGCCGAAACAGTACGGAATGAGAGAAAACCAGCAAATGGACGGTTGTGG
>CAZVCA010000108.1:0-3399 GCA_964626045.1 uncultured Halobacteriales archaeon
ATCTTCTCCCTCATTTAAATTTATGTTCTCCGTGGTTTTTATTTATTGTTTATTAGGTTTCCGATGGCTTTTCTTACTCCGTGTAGTCCGAATGCACTTGCAGCTACACCTATTTTCACGGCGGTTGCGGGTGTGATGTATCCAAGTGTGTAGAGTGTCACTGTTGCAAATATTATTGCTGCACTCCATTCAGTTCTTGATTTATACCATGGTTTATCAGCTGGCATGTAATTCACCTCGGTTATATTTATGGCTACTTTTATTTAAAATAATTGGTTTTTGCTCGCTCTCGGTCATCGCAGAGAAATGAACCCAGAAATCCACCTGAAGTTTATTCAGTTTGTGGTCTGGGTCACTTCTATTCTTCAAGTGTCATAGCTACCACTGAAGCGAACAATACAGCAAAACCTACTGTTCCTGATATAGGTGCGAATGGAGCTGCTACTTCTCCAATTACGTACCCAAGGAACCCTGCTGGTATTCCTCCAGTAAATGCTTTTAGTATCTTGGATTTATCCATGTTTGTCACCTCCACGTGAATCTATTTTTTATAATGAATTTAAAGAATTACATATATAGTTGCTAATGCAGCGGCAAAAGATACGGTTAGTATCATGCCTTTTGTCATTCCGCTTATCCTGTCTATTCTTTCCTCATTATCATTTATATTCTTTTCGTTTTTATCGATCCTGTCACAGTGCCTGTCGAGCTTACCTTTAATGTAGGTGACGTCTTTCTCCATACTGAGCACCGCATCATACATTTCTCTTTCTTCGTCATTGTTCATTGTATATCCACTCCATTTAACTCTATTTGTCCTGTAGCCATCTCACTCCATGCATAGCGGTCGTTGAAGCTGAACCATGTTCTATCAGGGTCTATGCCTATATCGTCGTCACTGTCTCCGTATTCTGGGTAGTCTGTGAGTGATGGCTTAAAATCAGTTGAAGTGGAATTTAAATGCCTCCAAGTTTCGAGTGAGTCGTCGAGTACGTAGACTGTGGAGTGTCCTCCTGTGCCTCTATTGATTATACCACATACATTTCTTATTCTCCAGCTTGGTACTCCTGCTGCTATCATGAAGCTCACTATTTTGTTGGCGTGGTCTTCACAGTCGCCTCTTTTATGTGCGAGAGTTTCATAGGGGAATTTCCAGAACTCGCTCTTGCCGAGGTCTTTGGAGTCGTATCTGTAGTCGTAGTATTGCTGTGCTTCTCTATAAATAGGGATTATGTCTTTATTGAGTTTAAGCGGGTTCTGTATTTCGAGGTTGTTTTCCTTGATTCTGTTTTGTATTTCTCTGTCTCTTGGTGTGATGAATAGGCGTACGTCTATGTCGTGGTTTTCGAGTTCTTCTCCGTTCCAGATGGGGCGTTGGTATGTGATGTTTCGTTTTGGGTGTTTGTTGTTCCAGTATCCTTGTTTAGGGTGGGTTTCTGGTAGTTCTTGTTTGAGTTCCTTGATTCTGTCTGCGAGTCTCTGTGTTTCGTCTACGAGGTTTTGTTTTTCTTGGGTGAGTTTCTGTATTACTTGCTTGTCATCTTCTGAGAAGTGTTTATCAAGAGATTGGATAAGGGTATCAGGGTTGTTGAGGATTATTCGTCTCAGTTCCTTGTTTTTCCATACTCTTGCTGCTGCTTTTATGTATTGTATCCATCGGTTCATTGAAAACCACTGTTTTTATTTACTCTTCGCCTTATTTATATTTATTTATTTATTTGTTCTTAAAGGATTTCCCTTGATATTCCTTGATTTTACCCTTTGCTTTTTTCTTGCTCTCTTTTTTTCTCTTCAACTGTTCTTTTATTTTATCAAGGAATTTAGGTTCTCCATTCTCTTTTTCTTCATGTAGTCCTTGTCTCCATCTAAAAGTATGCCCTACTTCGTTTCCTTCTTCATCTCTTGCAAGAACAGAGTAACCATTTGAGGTCTCCTTTATTCTAACTATATCTATATCCATTTTTTATCACCTATCTGTTTCATTTTCTTCCTTCACATAAATATCTTTTGGATCGGTTGAACCTGATATTCCTGGTTGTGTTGAGCCACTGCTTCCAGAGACTCCAGAGGAATTATCTCCGCTACTTCCTGAAACTCCTGGAGAAGTATCTCCACTATCTCCTGATACACCTGGTTCTGTATTTCCACTATTTCCTGATACACCTGGTTCTGTATTTCCGGAAGAAGTTCCTGACTTAACGGCTGTTGCTGGTAGGCTGTGAACATGGTTATCCCACTGTAGCCTAAAGTATCCTTCAATATCATTAGTTCCTGTAATGCATCTTGCATAAAGCCGTAAAGTATATCCTCCGATTAAACTTGATGCTGGAAGGTAGTAACTCATCAAGTAATTAGAACTGCTTCCTTCTGGAGCATAATAATTCCAATCAAGAGAATTAACTCTATCCACTATTATATCATAAGATCCATCGAGAGAGATAGCAAACTGCCATTCATCATCTCCTTGGATGTCCTCTATATCAATTATTCCGAATACGTAAGCAGGTCTGGGATCAGGAACATCAAGAGTAGCTAAGGAATACCACTGGGTATTATCAACATCTAATACATTAAAGTAATTGTCTTTATAGTTATCAGCGTCCGAATCTTCCGAAAGACTTGTATTGGCATCTGTTTCATAGTTCCCTTCTCCATGATCATGGTTATCAGCACCATAAGTTCCATCATTATGGTCGTGGTTATCAGCACCATAAGTTCCATCCGCATGGTCATGATTATCTGTCCCAAGTGTTCCATCTCCATGGTCATGACTATCTCCTGAATAAGTTCCATCCGCATGGTCATGATTATCTGCATCTCCAGATAGACTCTGGTCTCCCACGTTGGCAGTTCTTTTATCAAGCATTTCTGACCTTTCTTCACGGTGTTCAAGTCCTTCTCTTGCTGGAACTGTCATACGCTTATCAATATCACCGACTTTAAGCACTGTTCTCTGTTCAGGATAGTAATTTCTCTGCTCTTTTACTACGAAATCTCCATCTATGTTTCTTGGCGAATCCTTTATCCATACTGTTTCGTTTACAAGGTTAGTTTTGTAGAGATAAGTCTCTACTTTTCCCTCTGTGCCTGGATTTGGACTTAGTAGTTGCTGTGCTATGTTGTTTGCTTCGGTTGAAGTAGTGATGTATGGGATGTTTCTTCTTATCATGTATTCCCCATAGTTATCTATAGAGGTTGAATCTTTTTCCTCTACTTCTTGGACATTGTCGTTTGAATCTTTATAATTTATTATTACTTTGTTGACGAGTGTTCTTTCGTTTACTATTTCATCTTCCCAACTCGTCATCTTCGTAGCTTTGCTGGATGTGTCGATAGTTTCTCCACTTGAATAATATCCATTTGGTTCGTATCGGATTTCCTGGTCTTCTGTTTCGAGGT
>CAZVCA010000109.1:0-3334 GCA_964626045.1 uncultured Halobacteriales archaeon
ACGATCTGTCCGATGGTGACGTGTGTTTCACAGGCGAGCTGAGGGTAACCGTCTAAACAACCCCATCTTCCGCTTCCTGCCCAGTATGGTATAGGTCTCCAAAAACCAAGGAGGCCTCAATGCAAACCAGTCCCACCGAGACTCAAGCGCCGTCACCTTCCGATCTTCACCAGTACTGGTCGGATCATATCAGCAGGTGGAAAGAGACAAGCCTAAGTAAAGCTGCGTACTGCCGGCAAAACGGTCTGGCCAAGCACTGTTTCCATTACTGGTTCCGCAAGCTGGAGCGCTCCGCAGAGGCTCCTCCCACGGTAGTGCCCTTGCCTTTTCCGCTTCAGGATCCTCCCCCTGAGCACACAACAGTATTGTCCGTCAAAATCGGCCCCAGGTTCGAGGTCACCATCCAGGGCGACTTCCATCCGCCGGTACTGAAGAAGCTGATCCGGACCCTGGAGGCCATGTCATGATCCTGGAGCACGGTCAGGCAAAGGTCTATCTGGTCGTCGGGTATACCGACATGCGCAAGGCCATTGGCGGACTTTCCGTTATGGTTCAGGCTCAAATGGACATGGATCCGTTTTCCGGGCACCTTTTTGTCTTCTGCAATCGCAAGCAGAATATCGTCAAGATACTGTACTGGGATGTCAACGGATTTTGTTTGTGGCAAAAAAAGCTGGAAAAAGGTTCCTTCAAGTGGCCACAGTCAAAAGAAGACGTTATGTGCCTGGAGAGAAGACAACTTGTTTGGCTCTTAGATGGACTGGACTTGGTTCAAGTTAGTGGGCACCCGAGTCTTCAGTACAGCACCTTATATTAAAATTATACTAAATTTCTCTTGCTATATTTTGGATATTGGTGTAAAGAGATAAACAGCCATGGACAAAAACACTCTTCCAAACGATACAGAAGCTCTCAAGAGCATTATTGTCGATCACCAGAAACAGATATCTTATTTAGAGGAAAAGATATCCTATCTGCAAAAGGTGATCTTCAGCTCAACATCCGAAAAGAAGAAAGGCTCACAACATCCGCAGAATCATCTTCTCTTGCCCGGGCTTGAAGAACCCAAGCCCGAAAAAACAGAGCCTGTCACAGTCACCGTCCCTGAGCACACCCGCAAAAAGCGGGGCAGAAAGCCCCTGCCCAAAGAGCTGCCAAGAGAAGACATCGTCCACGACCTTCCAGAAGAGGAAAAGACGTGTCCTTGCGGCACATCCATGGCCTGCATTGGCCAGGAGGTCAGCGAGAAGCTGGACTACGTCCCGGCGAAGCTCAGGGTCGAGCGCCATGTCCGGCTCAAGTACGCCTGCCGGGAGTGCGAAGGGGTGGAGAGCGACCAGGGTGCGGTCAAGATAGCTCCCATGCCTGCCCAGATCATTCCCCAGGGCATCGTCACTCCGGGGCTGCTTGCTCATATTCTGGTGGCCAAGTTCGTGGACGCTCTTCCCTTTTACCGCCAGGAAAGCCAGTTCTCCAGGCTGGGCATTGAGCTTTCCCGCTCCACCATGGTCTCCTGGGCCATGTCCGTGGCCAGGGCCTGCGAGCCTCTGGCCGGGCTGTTTAAGAAAGAGCTTCTGGCCCACAATATCCTGAACATCGATGAAACAACCGTGCAGGTCCTGCAGGAAGAAAACAGGGCCGCTACCACCAAATCCTACATGTGGGTCTTTCTGGGCGGACAGCAGGAGCGGCCCACAGTCCTCTTTGAGTACCACCCCACTCGCGGCGGCCAGGCTCTGGATTTCCTGCGGAATTTTACCGGCACCATCCAGACAGACGGCTACGTTAGCTACGATGCCCTGGGCGGGCAGCCCGGGATCATCCATGTCGGATGCCTCGCCCATATACGCCGCAAGTTCATGGATGTGATCAAGATCTCCAAACGGGAAAGGACCAAAGGCGGCACCGCTCAGGAGATCGTGGATCTGATCGGGCAAATCTACAAGGTGGAGAAATCCCTGGCCCTGGAAAAACTGGAGCCGGATCGCATCAAGGAGGAGCGGCAAGAACACATCGTCCCGATCCTCAACACAATCAAGGCTATTCTCGATCAAAGAGCATCCACAACGCCGCCCAAAAGCCAGCTGGGCAAGGCCATCGCCTATGCCTTGAACCAATGGGACAGGGTGGTCCGGTATACCGAGGACGGCCGGCTCAGACCGGACAACAACCTGGTGGAGAACGCCATCCGCCCCATAGCCCTTGGCCGGAAGAACTGGCTGTTCGCCGGGCATCCCAATGGAGCCAAGGCCGGAGCCTTGTTCTTTTCCCTGATCGAAACGGCCAAGCGAAACAACCTGGAGCCATATGCCTACCTGCGCTACCTCTTTGAACAGTTGCCCCTAGCCAAGGACGAAGAGGAACTCAGGCAGCTCATGCCCCAGTATATCGATCCCGCCCTGATCTCTCCGCTATCCGCCGAAGCTTAACCTCCCATCATGCAAGGCTTGCTTGGAACTCCAAGCAGGCCTTACCATATCCTGCCAGCAAGCGGTAGGTGCACCTAATTGGACGCTTACGTCTTTTCGTGTGTTTCGTGGGCAACTCTTCCCATCTTTTTCTTAGTGTTCTTTCGTGGGCAACTCTTCTCTTCTTATTCGAGCCTATTCGCGCAATTCGCGGGCACCCCTCTTCTCTTCTTCTCTCCCTTCCAAGGTTTTTTTCATGGGCTGCTGTCTGACTTCTGTCGTCTGACCTCTGGCTACCGGCCACTGGTGTCTGGCATCCAGCCACTGACCATGGCTTGACAACTGTCACGTGATGCGTTACAAAACATATACATGATCAAAACATTTGCCGACAAAGAAACCCGTATGGTTTTCCTCAGCGGCGAATCGAAACGCTTGCCTTCCGATATCTTGCGGAGAGCTGTCCGCCGCCTTGAGTATCTGGATTGGGCAACAAGCCTAGGTGATCTTAAGGTGCCTCCAAGCAATCGGCTGCATGCTCTCAAGGGCGACAGGGAAGGACAACACGCCATATCCATCAACGATCAATGGCGAATCTGCTTTAGATTCATTGACGGAGATGCTTACGATGTTGAAATAACGGACTATCATTGAATTGAAAGGAGAAGCACCATGGCTTTATCGAATACTGGAAAACGCTCCATAGCTCCCACTCACCCTGGCGAAGTTATCCGGGAAGATTTTATGCCGGATTACAACCTGAGTACAGGCACTCTAGCTAAGATGTTGGGGGTATCCCGGCAAACCATCAATGAAATCCTGCTGGAGAGACGTTCCATCTCTCCATCTATGGCACTTCTATTTGACAATCCCCAAGATTCGTTTTATTTCTAAAAATCAGCATATTTACTGCATAATGGAAACAA
>CAZVCA010000110.1:0-3293 GCA_964626045.1 uncultured Halobacteriales archaeon
TCCGGCGCGGCGCTCTGGGTCCACGGGCACGTCCATGCCTCCTTCGACTATCGGCTCGGCACCACGCGCGTGCTGTCCAACCCGCAAGGACATGGGGACGAGAACCCCAACTTCCAGCCCGACCTGGTCGTCGAGGTATAGGCGCCCACGACGATTTTCTCGCCGCGGGGGGCGGAGGGGGCAAAACCAACGGCAGCACCCTGCGTCGGAACGGCATTGGCAGACGACATCGCCACAGCTGTTACGTTCTTACTATTCCTCAGTCGTAGCAGAAAATAAAGAATACCGGGCCCCCCCGCGTCCGTTGTGGCAGTGTTAGCAAGCAAGCGCACGATCAGAGCACGTTCTATGAGCACTGTTTCCAACCCCGAGACCGTATCCACGAGTGTTCTCATCATTGGGGCCGGCGGGGCGGGGCTCCGCACCAGCATCGAGCTGGCCGAACAGGGGGTCGACTGCCTCGTCCTGGGCAAGCGCGCCCACGGAGACGCCCACACCATCTGGGCGGCGGGCGGCATCAATGCTTCCCTCGGCAGCCTCGACCCCGAGGACCGGTGGGAGATTCACGCCGCCGACACCCTCGACGAGGGGCACTTCGTGAACGACCCCACGGCCGTCGAGACGCTCTGCCGACGGGCGCCGGACCGCATCCGCGAGCTCGCGGAGTGGGGCATGGACTTCGACCGGACCGACGAGGGCAAGATCAACCAGCGCTACTTTGGCGCCCAGTCGTTCCGCCGCACCTGCTTCGTGGGCGACCGCACCGGGCAGGCCCTCATGGATACGCTCGTCCAGAAGGCGATGGACCTGGAGGTCCCGTACCGCGAGAACCTGTACATCACCGATCTGATGGTGGAGGGCGGGCAGGCCGCCGGGGCCGTCGGGTTCGACATGGACGCGGGGCGGCCCGTGGCCTTCGACGCGGACGCCGTCGTCATCGCGGCGGGCGGCCACACCTCGCTGTACCGCCGCAGCTCGTCGCGCACCGACGAGAACACGGGCGATGCGCAGGCCCTGGCGTTCAACGCCGGCGTGCCGCTGCGCGACATGGAGTTCGTGCAGTTCCACCCCACCGGGAAGGTGAAGCCGGAGGCGGAGGCGGGGCACCTCGTCACCGAGGCGGTCCGCGGGGAGGGCGGGCGGCTCTACAACACGGAGGGCGAGCGCTTCATGGAGCGCTACTCGCCGACGCAGATGGAGCTGGACGCCCGCGACGTTGTGGCCCGTGCCAACGAGCAAGAGATCCGCGAGGGGCGGGGCACGGAGGATGACGCCGTGCTGCTGGACATTTCCCACCGCGACGACGACTACATTCACGACCGGCTCCCCCGCATGGTGGAGGAGTTTGCCGAGCACGGGATCGACATTACCGAGGAGCCGATGGAGGTGGCGCCGACGGCCCACTACGCGATGGGCGGCATCGAGGTCGACTTCGAGACGGCCCAGACGCAGGTCGACGGCCTCTACGCCGTCGGCGAATGCACGGCCGGCGTGCACGGGGCCAACCGCCTGGGCGGCAACTCGCTCATCGAGACCGTCGTCTTCGGTCAGGTGGCCGGAAACCACATCGCCGAGACGCTGGGCAGCCGCACGAGCCCGTCACTCTCCGACGCGGCGGTGCGGGACCACGTCGCCACCCAGGACACGCTCGCAGCGGCTGAGGGGGGCCACACGCCCGCCGAGATCATGGATCGGCTCCGCGATCTGATGTGGCAGCACGCGGGCATCCTCCGCGACGAGGACGGTCTCCTGAACGGCCTCGGGAAGCTGCAGCGGCTCCGCGCCGACGCCGAGGACCTGCAGGTCCAGGCCGACCGTACGAGCTTCCGCTACGAGCGGGCGCAGAACCTGCGCTTCATGTTCACCACGGCGGAGACGATCCTGCGGGGGGCACTGGAGCGCAAAGAGTCGCGGGGGGCCCACGCCCGCACCGACTACGAGGCGAAAGACCCCGACCTGCGGAAGAACATTCGGAGCCTCCCCACGGGCGACGGCGGAATGGAAATTGGCATGGAGGCGGCCGGCCGGCCCTCTCGCCGCGTCCAGCAGGCCGTCGACGAAGACCACGAGCTCGACTATCACCACCTGGAGTAACCCTCTGATGCCTCGTTCCCGGACGGGCCTGCCCATCGTCGCGCTGGGACTCCTGCTGCTGGGCAGTGCCGTGGCGCTGCCCCCGGCGGCCATCGCCCAGACATCTGGCCCCGACCGGCGAGAGGCCGATGCACGCTGGGCGGCGCTCCGGAGCGACGTCCTGAGCCCTGGGTTCTTTTTCAAGAGCATCGGGTCCGCCACCGGGTCGCACCTCGACGACGATCCAGGCGCCTGGGGCGAGACGGTCGGCGGGTACGCGGCCCGTGTCGGGTCGAGCACCGGAGAATCGGTGCTCCAGACCGGCACGATGCACGGGCTGGCCGCCGCCCTACACCTTGACATTCGTCCCCGCCTGGGCCGCCACAGCGGCACGGGAGCTCGGCTTCGGCACGCAATGCTATCCCCCTTTGTCGCCCGGACCCCCACCGGCGCTCGCGTGCCGAACGCCCCGAATGTCGCCGCCACCTACGGCGGTGCCCTTGCCCAGGCACGCTGGGAACGAGGGACGTGGGCCCCCGGCCGCGCCCTCCAAAGTACGGGCGTATCCCTCGGAATCGACGTTCTGATCAACATCTTCCGGGAGTTTCTCGGGACGCCGCTCAGCCGCGACTAGGCGCTCGTCGCGACGCGCTTTTCTGTAGTTCCTGTTTGTATGGCTCCGATGGCCGACTCCACCCCTGACACGCGGCCGCCCGACGCTCCGGACGACCCGGTCGAGGCCCTTACCGTCGACGCGCTCCACACGGCCCTCAACGATGCGGGATACATCTGCTCCCGGGAGCGGGCGCGGAGCGTGATGGCCGCCCTCATGACCGACCCCCTGGGCGGCTTTTTCGCGTTCGGCCCGCCCGGCACCGGCAAGACGTGGCTCTTGGAGGTGCTGGGGGACATCCTGGACATGGACACCTTCTTCAAGCAGGTGAGCCCCGGCAGCCGGGAGGAGGATTTGATCCTCGATCTGCTCCCCGACGAGAACGCGGAGAGCGGCATCAAGAAGCAGTGGGGCGAGCTGCCGAAGGCCGTCCGGGCCAGCCACGAGGGCAACACGCTCCTCATCCTCGACGAGTGGGACAAGACGCGCCCCACCGCCGACGCCTTCCTGCTCGACTTTCTGCAGAACGGGCGGGTCAACTACGGCGACATCCAGGTGCAGGCGAACATGGACAACCTCTACGTCTGCATCACGCTCAACGACGAGC
>CAZVCA010000111.1:0-3221 GCA_964626045.1 uncultured Halobacteriales archaeon
CCCTGGAGGAAGCCCTGTGGTCATAGATGAGAAACGAGGTTTTATATTTGTCCACGTCCCCAAGACAGGCGGGCAGTCTGTAAGCAAAGCCATTGGTGGCAAAACAGGCAGTGTACCAACTCACGCACCCTTGTCCTCTTACGATAGGCAAAAAGTGTTTCGTTTTGGCTTTGTGCGGAACCCTTGGGATAGAATGGTGAGCTTGTACCACTTTCTTTGCCAAAAGACATTCAAGCATAGCGATAATTTCAAACAGCCGGAAGTCCGGGCAGCAGGTTTCAAGCGGTGGCTGATGGAACACGAATTTTTTATGAAAGAAGATTACCGATTGCCTAAAGGTGAATCCTGGGTAGTTGGCGGTCAGGGTGATTTGCCACCTATGCAACGCAGGACTCAACTATTTTGGTTAAAGGGTTGCGACTTTATCGGATGCTTTGAAAATTTAAAGTTCGATTTGCAGTTTGCATGTAAAAAGATTGGCATAAAGCCCGGTAAATTGCCAGTGATGAATACCACTGAGCATAAGCATTACCGGGAATATTACGACAACGAAACACAGGCTTTTATAGCTGAACATTTTGAACCGGAAATAGAACAATTTGGATACTCGTTTTGAAAATAGTTACAGTCTGCCACGCACCATACAAGCAAGAATACGCAGATAAGCTAGAGCAGCTTTGTAATAAGTGTGCTTCTGACTTTGAGTTTGTGCGCTTGAATGAGCAAAATTTGGAGCATGGCTGGAAAGGTTGGTGGGCTAAACTGGAAGCTTTCAAAATTCACGGCCCTGTCCTTTATATGGATGTGAGTTGTGTCCCGGTTGGTGACTTAAATCCTTTGTTGGAAGCAGTAAAACAATATGAATTTTTGGTAGTTCACGACTTTAACCCGCACCAACGCAATGTTCAATCCTGTGTGATGGGTTGGTCGGGGGATATGAGCTACTTGTATGAGCAGTTTAAGCAAAACCCGGATAGATATATGCAAGAGTTTGAGGGTTGTTCCAGATGGTGGAGTGATCAGGGATTTATCGAATATTACGCGCGTGCGTATCAGTATTGGCAAGACGTTATTCCGGGGTCTGTAGTAAGCTATAAAAAACATTGTCAAAACGGAGTACCGAAAGGTGCAAAAATAGTAAATTTTCACGGCAAGCCTAAACCTTGGGAGATAGAGCATGGTTTGGACACTTAAAACCGCACCACCGGATGAACCTGTTACATTATCCGAAATCAAGGATCACCTGCGAATAGAGCACAGCGAACATGACACTATGCTCCAGGGGTTGATACAAGCAAGCAGGGAGTATGTTGAGGATATAACAAGCAGGGCGTTGGTGGAGCAGACACGAACAGCTTATTATCGGGATTGGCCCCTGGAAAAGTTTAGCTTGCCGGGCTTCCCCCTACGCTCTGTGAATAGCGTCAAATATACGGACGTGGATGGAACCACCAATACTTTTGACAGTAGCAATTACGAAGTCGTAACAGCCAAGGAGCCTGGGGAAGTCGTGTTGGGTTATAGCAAGACTTGGCCGAGTGCCACCTTGCTGCACGAAAGTTACCCGATACAAGTTGAGTTTGTGTGCGGATATGAGCCGACAAGTGATAGTCCACCGGATTATACAAAGAATGTGCCGGAGAGTATAAAAAACGCTATCAAGTTGGATGTTGAGATCCGTTACGACAGGCCGCCTGCTGACTATGCGGAAAAAATTAAAAGTGTGATTGATAGTTTGTTGGCACCTTATAGGGTATGGAGTTTCTAAGATGATGGCCGGACGCTTGGATAGGCAAATAACATTACAGAAACCGACTACCACCAAGGACGATTACGGTGAGGAGCAAACCACATGGAGCGATTACCGCACAGTTTGGGGTAGCATACAAGAGCAGTCCGGTAGGGAGATGTTTGAGGCGGGTAAGCTCGCTGAAATAGATGCCGTGTTTAAGGTGCGTTACTTGTCCGAGATCACAAGAGAGTGGCGGCTCAAATACGATGGTCAGGTGTACGATATAACCAACATTAAAGAATTGGGTCGCAAAGATGGCCTGGAAATAGCGGCTACTGCGAGGGTGTAGGATGAGCGATTTCCAATTTGACGTTGACGCAACTGGACTAGAACGGGTGCTTAAAGAGTTCCCGGGAAGGGTACAGCGAGATATTGTAAATAGTGTTGCCGCCAGGGGCGCAGCGGTGGTTAAAAAACATGCAAAACGCAATATTAAAGCCAATGGCTCTGTGGACAGCGGAACTTTGCTTAACAGTATTCGCACCGGGAAAGTCAAGAAGAAGCATGGTGTTTATAGGGTGTTTACAAGCAAAGCTGCCCCACATGCGCACATTGTGGAGTACGGGACCGGACCCCGCAAACTCGATCAACCGAGGGAAGTTAAGCTCGATGGTAATTGGGTAACAATAGAGCATACAGGGTCGATGCCTGCGATACCCTTTTTTCGGCCCGCTGTAGACGAAAACCAGGTTGAAGTGTTGAAAGAGATGCGAAAAAAAATGGCCGAAAGGATGTCAAAGGTATCTGAACAGATGGCGCAGAGATATGGCAGGCTTAGTAAAACCATGCGGAGGAAATTGGCTAAATGAAACGAGATTTACCGGAACAACGCTGCTATAACTGTGGAAAGCTACTCTACTATGGGTATGTAATGAAAATTTCTATTAAATGTCCGAGGTGTAAAACTGTTATATACCACGAAATCCTAGACATGAAGCAGGCGATACAAAATGGCAATAGAAAGTGATCTCTATACGCACTTAATAAACGACTCCGGTGTAAGCGGTATTGTGGGAGATAGGGTTTACCCTTTGCGCTTACCGCAAGGCTTCACACTGCCTGCTATGAGTTATCAGCGCATTAGTGGCGACAGGGCCAAGGACCTGCAAGGCAGCACCGGGCATACTTCACCCCGAATACAGATTGATTGCTGGACCAAAAAATATAGTGATTTGAAAAAACTGGCTGAAAAGGTGCGCTTGTCCCTGGATAGGTTTACCGGGAATTTAGGCGGCGGCCAGTATGTGCAGCACGCTTCCCTAGAAGGGGAAACAGAAAATTTTGAGGATGACACGGAAATCCAGCGCATAAGCCTGGACTTCTATATATCGTTCAACGAACAAACTTAATCGGAGGTATATATGCCATTAACTAGTTATTCAACCAAAGGTACAACCATCAACATTCTGGACAAAACTGCAAGTCCGAC
>CAZVCA010000112.1:0-3159 GCA_964626045.1 uncultured Halobacteriales archaeon
TGCTGATTGTTTGAACGAACTTCTTCGATCACGACAGGAGAGTCACAAACCATGATATTAAAGATCCTGAAAAATGATCTACTGAGGAAAAAGGTAATTACGGTTGCGGTTTTTGTATTCATTATGCTTTCTGCTTTGTTGATGGCCAGTGGCACGCACTTGTTAATTAATTTGAATAATTCGTTGAATAATTTATTCGAACAGGCCGCAGTACCTCACTTCGTTCAATCCCATGCCGGGAAAATAGATCAGGAAAGAATTGATGAGTGGAGCTCGGATAACCAGTACGTAAAGAAGCAACAGACCGTTGAAATGATAAATATCCCCGGAGAAGAAATTTTTATCAACGGCGAGGATTCCGAAAGCGACACGCTTATGGATCTGGGATTCGTGGAACAGAACAAATCGTTCGATTTTCTCCTGAATTTGAATAATGAAATCATAAAAGTAGATCAGGGTGAAATCGCCGTCCCGCTCTACTACATGAAGAGGAGAGACCTGTCCATCGGAGACAGGTTGAGGATTAAGGGTGAAGGTTTTGAACTCAAATTTACCATTGAAGGTTTCGTCAGAGACGCACAGATGAATCCTTCAATTATCAGCTCCAAGCGCTTCGTGGTTAGTTCGGCTGATTTTAAAAGCCTCAAGGAAGTTACCGGAGAGAGGGAATATTTGATCAGTTACCGCTTAAATGACAGGAACAATATACAAAAATTCAGCAATGAATATAGCCGAGCAAACCTTCCCCAGAAGGGGCCTACCGTAGTTTATAACCTGCTTAAAATAATGAACGGAATGACCGACGGATTAATCGCGGCCGTAATTATTTTAATCGGTTTATTGCTTAACGCCGTAGCTTTGCTCTGTTTGCGGTTTATCATCCTGTTAACCCTGGAGGAGGACTACAAAGATATTGGAGTTATGAAGGCAATCGGGGTACGCTCTTTTGACGTAAAAAAGATCTACATATCAAAGTATCTGACCATGGCCTTTACTGCATCCGTACTCGGTTATCTGCTTTCCCTTTTCTTAAACCGTATTTTCATGAAAAACATAACGCTCTACACGGGAAAAGCTCCTGTCTCCTTTCTCGAATCCATCCTTCCCCTGCTCGGGGGGTTGATCATAGCTGTTATAGTCGTTGTTTTCTCTCTGATCGTTTTGAGGAGGTTTAAAGATATTTCAGCCGTAGAAGCCATCCGTATGGGAAATACCGGAGGCAACTACGCAAATAAAGCAAAACTGGCCCTGCATAAAAACAAATGGCTCGACAACAACCTCTTTTTGGGTCTGCGCGACGTATTCCTACGATTTAAGATGTATCTTATTCTCTTCATCGTTTTTATCCTCTGTGCATTCATTATTATCGTACCGATAAATTTTCTAAATACCGTTAAATCACCGAATTTCGTTACCTATATGGGAACCGGAAGAAGCGATATTATTATGGACTTAAGACAATCGGATCAAATCCGGAATAGATTTGAGGAAATGAAAGCCTACATTAAAGGGGACCAGGACGTCGAAAAGTACGCTTCTTCGGTGACCTGTAAATATAAAATCATCAACCAGGAAGGCGTGCCCGAGGGTACCTATGTAGAAACTGGTGACTTTGCAGCCTTCCCTGTAGATTACCTGAAAGGGGACGCTCCACGGCTTGAAAACGAGGTAGCGCTTTCCTATCTCAGCGCCGATCAACTCGATAAGGAAGTTGGTGATACGGTCGAACTGGTTGTAGACGGCGAAAGGCGCCAGCTGACCCTTGCGGGGGTATATCAGGATATTACCAACGGCGGCAAAACTGCCAAGGCGAATATTGAACCGAACCATGAAACTGCCTCCTGGTACAACATTTACGTGGATGTAGATGGGGACGTTGCCCGGAAAGTCTCTGAGTACGAGCGAAGATTCGAAAATGCCAAAATAACGGACGTTCGGGGATATATCGATCAGACCTTCGGTAACACCATAAATCAACTTGAGCTGTTAATTGTCCTGTCAGTAGTTATCGCTATTCTGGTTGCGGCTTTGATTACGTCCCTGTTCGCAAAAACCTTAATAGCAAAAGATACATCCCAGATAGCAATTATGAAAAGCATGGGGATATCTTTAGGGGACATCAAAATACAGTACGTGACCCGAGCTCTGACGGTGTTAATTGCCGGTGTACTAGTTGGGACGGTCGTCGCCAATACGCTTGGACACTGGCTGTTGAGTGCGGCTTTATCCATCGTGGGGGCGGCAAATATCGAATTTACGGTGAACCCATGGGTTGCATATATTTTAATCCCGGTTGTCCTGATAATTATCGTAACAATAACCACCCTCGCGAGCATTAAGTCCATAAAAAAATACGATATTTCTGACATTAACGTAGAATAAAGGAGAAAAAATATGAATAGCATACTGGAAGTAGGGGATCTCTGTAAGACTTATGCGGTAAACGAAAGAGAGCATAATGTCCTTAAGAAAGTAAAACTGAACGTTAAAGAAGGGGAATTCATTTCCGTAATGGGGCCTTCCGGTTCGGGAAAGAGCACGCTTCTCTATAACGTTAGCGGCATGGACAGGATGACGGCAGGCGAAGTGGTGTTTGACGGTACTGGCCTTGGAGAATTGTCCGAAGATGAATTGTCGCAACTCAGACTACATGAGATGGGGTTTGTTTTTCAGCAAATTAATTTAATAAAGAATCTCGGGATCAAGGATAATATTATTTTATCGGCCTATATGGCCAACAACAGAAGCCGGGAAGAGATAAATAAAAAAGCAGTTGAATTAATGAAGAGGACCGGTATTGACGAATTGGTCGACAACGATATTACTCAGGCCTCGGGTGGTCAACTCCAGCGGGCGGCAATCTGTAGAGCTCTTATTAATGACCCAAAGATTCTCTTTGGAGACGAACCGACGGGAGCTCTTAATTCCAGCGCGGCCAGAAATATTATGGACATCCTTCGCGGCGTTAACGAGGAAGGGACTACGGTAATGGTGGTAACTCATAACGTGAAGGTCGCTTCACAATCGGAGAGAGTGCTTTACATGATAGATGGCAATATCGCGGGAGAATATAAACTGGGGAAATTTAGTAAATCAACTGGCGAAATCAAGCCGAGAGAAACCGAATTGTCGGAGTGGTTGCTGGAAATGGGTTTTTAG
>CAZVCA010000113.1:0-3134 GCA_964626045.1 uncultured Halobacteriales archaeon
ATCGTGGCAAGGTGCGCGCAACGTTCCTTGCGGCGATCATGGTTCTGTCCATGGTGGCGATGGCCGCGTCGTTCGCAGCACCTGCTGCGGCGACGGCCCCGGCAAGCATTGACGGGGAAAATCTAGAAAATACGGTCAGATACTCTGGACAGAATTTTAACGTATCGATTGATGAAAGTGGCGGCAACTACGATGCGTTCTCTCCGAGCGTAAATGCTGGCAACATTCAGGCGAACGATGATGTCTACCTTGTTGAGATCAATGCTCGGAACGACGAGAACGAACCTAGCGACATCACGGTCATTCGAAGCTATCAGAACCGGACCGATGATGTCGACGGCACATCTGCTGATCCCGGAACTGGTAACGTATATCTCGAAGATGTCAGCCTTGAAGGGCTTGACTCCGGTTCCTACGCGCTGACTAACTCATCTACTGTTGGTCAGGCCGGTTACATTAATTTCCAGGTCCAGGCCAATGAGTTCAGTGCGCAGTGGGATGACGAAACGGTAGACGACGAAGATAACGACGCTGAGATTGATATTGAGCAGGATCGGACAAGTAGCTTTAACATGACGGTCTGGGCAGACGGCCTAGATTATGAACAGCTTGTCCAACTGTTCAATAATAGTAATACTGTTGACCGAGTGATTGAGGAGCCGAAGCACCTTCCATTCGATCCGCTTGGGTTCGACGCACCGTGGGACAGCGATGACCCAGATGACTTCACCGACTTCCAAGATGATGACTACGTCGGACTTGAGCTGAATGACAGCGCTAGCTCACCGATTAACGACTTCACCGACTTTGACCTGATCGCTAACTTCACCGCACTTGAGGATGGTGAAGGTCTTCCGGAGTCCGGTGACTACACGTTCAACTTCATGATCAACGATGAGGGCAACCAGGTCAGTGACTCCGTGACGATTAGCGCGGAGGACCCCACGGCGACGTTCAGTGAGAACGTCTACCGCCAGGCTGCAGGCGACCTGGTCAACATGTCGGTTGATCTCGAATCCGCTGATTCCGCGTACGTGCAGTTCGGGAGTGAAGAGAGCAACTTCGTCGACATCCTCTACATCGAGGACGACAACGACGACAACACTGTCGAATTCACGGTGAACACCCGGCTGCTCGGTACTAACCAGACAAAGCTCTACGATGAAGACGGCGATAACCTCACTGGAGACGCCGTCTACTACTCCGATGATGACATTGTCAAGAGCGTCCTCCACCACGGTGTCGCCGAGAACGCTCTTGGCAGCGACTCTGTGTTCCAGGATGAGTTCTTCGACACCTCTGCTGGATTCTACTCTGACAGCGATCTTGACAACGCCTTCGTGAGTGGGACCGCCAGTACTGCAGGTGACTTCAAGAATGCCTACAAGCAGTATCTCGAAGAACTCAATCTGATTGGCGGGACCGGAGACGATGTGTTCAGCCAGATTGTCCGTCCGCTTCAGGCCACCACATACGACATCTCGGCTGCTGAAGACGGGGAATTCATTGCTGACAACTCCGAGTCCTCAGTTGATTCCGAAGTTGGCTTCGCCACGCTGGAGCTGACTAGTCCAACCATCGAATCAATTGATATCTGGCATGGTCCCGAGCAGGATGCTGACGATGCACAGACCGTTAGTAGTCTGACTGATGGGCTCACCCAGACTGACACGGTCGCCATCGACGACGCTGTCGTTGCCCAGATTCAGGCCGACGGATTCGCCGGTGCACTCGGTGCCGAGTACTACGCTGATAATGGTGACTATGATGAGCTCAACGAGGACATGTCCGCCGAGCTCATCGGCAACATCTCCGAAGGCATCGACGGGTACTCTGGTCTCAATACGCCCGGAATCAGCGATGTCTGGGAATACGAAGGCATCACCTTCGAGTTTGAACAGTCCGGTGCATCTGAGAACCAGGGAGACGAGGCGGTTGAGCTTGATTCCGGCAATAATGACGTGGCACTCTACTATGATCAGGGTGCTAACACCTTCTACCTCGTTATTGACTCCGATGCGGAACCCTTCCCGAACGACTTGGAAGATGGCGACACTTACCAAGTGACCATGGAGTACGAGACAGATGGCGATGACCGGGCCAAGTTCAATACTACTAACGAACTATACGGCAACTCGAGTACTGGCCCAGCTGTTGAGGCCGACGGTGACGAGTTCGGTGGCGGTGACGACTCGTACCCGTACTATGATGCTGGTCAGTCCGCCTCTGCCTCTGCAACGTTCACCTTTGAGGACCCAGAAGCTACGTTCGACAATGTGCAGGATGGCGATGTCCGCCTGAACCCAGCTGAGGGCGCTACGATCTCCGGTACGACCAATGTCGCACCGGGTTCGGACGCCTCCGTCCGGGTCCGCAGCACGGGCGACAACAGCAGCTTCCTGTACACGCAGACCACCGACATCACTGAGGACGGCACCTTCGAGACCACGCTTGATCTGAGCGATCGGGCCGCTGGTGAGGAGGCTGCCGTCGAGTTCCGTGTCCGCGGCACGACGGTGACCACACAGAGTGCTGTCTTCGGCGAAGCCGCCGAGGAAACACCGTTCACGCCTGGCGTCTCCATCGATGTCCCGAGCAACGTCGCTCCGGGTGACACGATGGAAGCCAGCGTGACCGCGGAGAACACCGGTGACGTTGCCGGCAACGCCACGCTGAGCATCTCGGTCGCTGGCGAGGAGCAGTTCAGCGAGACGGTCTCGCTGGATGCTGGCGCCAGCACCTCCGAGACGGTCAGCTACACGGTGCCCAACGACACCAACGCGAGCTCCGTTAGCGTGAGCGCGGAGTACGGTGACGCCTCCGACAGCGCCACCGTGACCATCGAGCAGCCCGACGATGACGGCGACGATGAGCAGAACGGCGGCACGCCCGGCTTCGGCGTTGCTGTCGCTGCTCTCGCGCTGCTGAGCGCGGCGCTGCTGGCTCGCTTCCGCAACTAAGCGCTGAGTCCCACCGCCTCCGGCGGTGAGCACTCACGCTCTGCGATTCGCGGTTTTCTTTTTTTGATGCTACCCCGACAAGCGGTCGCTGTATACCCAAGAAACAGTCGTCGTATATTCCGCTGTTCTCACCGCCGTTCACTCACGTACCGCATCCGGTGCGTCCGCAAACGT
>CAZVCA010000114.1:0-2989 GCA_964626045.1 uncultured Halobacteriales archaeon
CTGATTTGTACAAAAACAGTCGGAGAATGACTCGCACCCCCACCCTGGACGGAGGATGCTCCATAACTGATCAAGGCGTGTCTGTCTCGGACAGAACCTTGCAGGTGCGGGAGACTGGTGTGAGTGAAGGCAAAGCTAATTTGTTACAGTATATATTTCAAACATATTCTCTGGTTCGAGTATCGTTCTATGATGGCTGCTTTAGCGCAGCCATTGAAAGTTTGAATTTGAATGAGGGTAACCTAGACATGAAAATCTTAATTAAAGAGAGGTTATAATTATGGCATCAATACAGTTTGTAGTTGACACATTTAAGAAGCATCTACTTCAACAAGACATTGATATGGTCAATGACACGATCAAGGCGGCCCTGTGCTCTACGTTTAGCCCGTCCTATTCGGCCTGGAGTAGCAGCACAAGCTATTCCGAAGGAGATATTGTAATCCCGAGCACCCGTAACGGACATAGATATCGAGCGACTAACGGTGGCACAAGTGCCAGTTCTGAGCCGACTTGGCCCACCGCATTTGGTGATACAGTAGTTGATAATAACATCACCTGGGAAGAATACGGTGGAGAGCATGCAGACAATGAGTTTTTTAACGATGTGTACGGAAATGAATTAGCAGGAGGCGATGGTTATACAGAGGGAGGAGAGGCCTTATCTTCTCTAGCTCTTACTCTAGCAAGCACTGATCCTGCCGCTACAAGATGGGATGCAGCGGATGTTACCTGGTCAGGTTTGAGTAAAACCTTTATGACTGCCTGGTTATATGTTGATGGAGATACTCCTGGTACAAATGATTATTTGATTAGCTATATTTTATTGGATGATACTTTTAGTAGTGTCAGTATAAATGGTGTGGATTTTACTTTAAAATGGAACACTGCCGGAATTTTGGAGCTTGCAAGGTAAATCATGGCTACAACGATTGATGTACCCTTAAAACAACTTGGATTTACAACCTTAACTAGGGTTAAATCTGTCATATTTGATTGTTATGATAATTATGGTGGGGATTATCTAGGAATTAGATCCATTGAATTTCTAGATTCAAATTTCGATAAGGTTATAACCTTAACAAAAGCAGATGGAGATTTTATTGCGTATGGTTCCTCGTATTCCTATTATTCCAATCCAGAGTATGCTTTTGATACATCTTTGTCTAAAACTGGAGATCTTCAAGATAAAAATTGGTTAGCTGAAACAACGTCAAATGAAAGATTGATAATTGTTTTTGCTATTCCGCAAGATTTTCAAAAAATACAAATAAATAATACCCATCATGCGGGGGATCGAACAGATATTGGGGTTAAGAATGTAGATATTTATACAAGTGAAAATGAAGTTACAAATACAACATTTGGAACTGATACAGCTAATTACAACTCTCTTGGTAGATTTGTTTTTGATGAGCATGTTTCAAGCGATACAATAGATAATCAAATACTTAATAAAAAAATCCCACAACAGCAAGTTTTAGCGCTAATTGCTGAATCTAATATACCAATTAGTTTTATTACTGCTAAAACTAAATCTTCTTCTTATTATTTTTGTTCAAACATTCCCTTAAATCATATCCATTGTTTGTTAAATCAGATATATATTAGTCCAAGATGGGAGACTATTCCATTTGCACATCTTTCTCTTGGGTTGTTTACAGAAACACAGCATTATAAATATAATATCTCAAGTAATAAAATAATTACCAACAGCAAGTTTCCATTTATCCATTCCTATTCTGCTGTCCCGCTTGCACCTATAATCAACATGTTGGGAATCAATCCCCGCCACTCCTGGAAAATATTAGATCCAACCAAGGTTAAAACAATATATGTCTTAGTTTTAACCGGATCTGCGGATGGCACAACAGATATAGAGATCCCCATTTCCAGTTGTCAAATGAGGCGCAGGAATGGTGAGCCTACATGGATGTCAGTGAATGTGCCAGATTATGATCAATACTTGGATATGATCAAAGCGAGATCCAACGGACAGTTAGTAGTGCATAAAGGGTATAGATTCCAGGATGGAAGCCGACAACTCACAGAAATTAACCGGGTAAACTTGGAAAATTCTAGGTGGAAAAAAGACCCAAACAAAAGAAATATAACCTTATCCGGGCATTTAACAACAACAAACCCTGCAGCCGATATTGTCCCGCTGGAAAAAACCAGCTACCGCAATGTTGATGCCGCAGGATTGAGGCGATATAGAAGTAAAGTGGATCTGTGGTTGCGTCCAGGTGATACAGTGCAAGTTGATGAAGAAAGTTTTGAAGTGGGGTATATAAGTTACACTATTGAACCTGGACGAGAGGCAATGGAAGTAGTGGAAGTGGAAGGATAGTATGCCTATAGGTATTAAATCTGTAATATTTGATATACACGATAATTGGGGTGCTAATTATGATCTTGGTGTTAAATCAATAGAGTTCCTTGATTCAAATGATAATATTATCACTTTGACAGAATCTGATGATAATTTTACTGCTTATGCTACTACAACAACTGATTCTTCGGGATATGATCCTGCTTATGCTTTTGACACGTCTCTTTGGAAAGATGGAAGTCCTTATAATAGTAGTTGGTTATCAGATGATAAACCCTCGAATCAAAGATTAATTATTGTCTTTAATGTTGTACAAGATTTTTTCAAAATACAAGTTAACAATTGGCATAATGACGGTAATTATACAAGTTATGGAGCCAAGAATGTAGATATCTACACAAGCGGAAATGAAGTTACAAATACAACATTTGGAGCAGATACAGATAATTATAATTTCTTATGGAGTGGAATTTTTGATGAGCATGTTTCAAGCAATACAATAGATAATCAAATTATTACCTTCCCTCTTAATATAAATGTACCTCTTTCTCAACATTCTGTTACTTCTTTGTCTGTCATTGCAGGTGAATTTCGTTTTTTCTATCCTCAATTTTGCTCCATTTCTTTGAATGCTTTTACTTCTTTCCTAGATCCTAC
>CAZVCA010000115.1:0-2963 GCA_964626045.1 uncultured Halobacteriales archaeon
AAGGTAGTGGAAATGACTTCAATGAGATATTCAAAGCTGATCTTCGTAAGCTATTAATTTATAATGGTATGGATTCTATGACTGAATTCAGAAAAGCAATTGTAGATATGGATCGCATTGGCATAGATTACTCACAATTCTACAATGGTGTTAGTGGCAGGATTCTGGCTCCTCAATATCCTGACTTTAAAGACAAGGAGGTGAGCCGTGGCGTGCCGGAAGAGAAAAATAAAAAGAGAAGGAAGACTAAAAAGAAAACTAGAAATGTGGGGAGGTGATTTGGCTATGGATACCTTCTTGGCTATTCAGAGAGCAAAAGAGGATTGGATTGTAGTTCATCGTGCTGATGTAGATGAGAATGGAAAGTTGAAAGAAGGCAGAAAACCTATTTCCGAAAATCATAGATTGCATAATGAAGCAGCAGAAGAGAAAGAGAAGTTGGAAGAGAAGTTTGGAGTCACTTCATGCTAGTAACACCTGTCAATAAGCAAGGATATAATTTGCTGCATGAAGGAGTTTTGTGCTTCTCTGACATACAGCAGAACGGCATTCGTATTGATGTAGAGCATTGTAAACATCAATTCAAGAAGCTTGGTAAGGATGTAAACGAACAATCCAAGAAGTTAATGAGTCATAAGGAAATTCAAACTTGGAAAAAGATTTATGGCAAAAAATTCAATATCAATTCAGATGATCAACTTGCTGATGTTCTTTACAAAAAGCTGAAATATACACCTCAAAAAACCACAGAAAGCGGTAATCCATCAGTTGACCAAGAAGCATTGCAAGCTCTTGGCATTCCAATGGTGGATGATTATCTACGTTATAGAAAGTTAGACAAAATTCGTAATACCTTCCTAAGAAATCTACTCAGAGAACAACATGATGGATGGCTACATCCATTTCTCAATCTGAACACAACGCGTACACTAAGATCCAGTAGTTCACATATAAACATTCAAAATCAACCTATTCGTGATCCAGAATCAGGAGAAATAATCAGAAGAGCATTTATAGCTCGTCCTGGCCACTGTTTATTGGCAGGTGATTATGGTGGCATAGAGGTCAAAGGGAGTGCTTGGTATCATGAAGATCCAACAATGTTGAGCTATCTTCATGATCCAGAAAATTCTGATATGCACGCTGATTTTTGTATGCTCCTATTCTGTCTTGATCATTTAGATGAGGAAATATCAGGTGAAAAAACACTGAGAAAAGGAACTAAAAACGGATTCACATTTCCTCAATTCTATGGTGATTATTATGGAAACAATGCTGTATCGTTGTTTGGATGGGCTGACTTAAAGACTGATGGCAAAGGCAGAATCAAATCTGATTCTGGTATGAAAATCAGAGGGGATAAACCTCTTGGACAGCATTTGAGAGAGCATGGAATCAAAACCTTTGAACAGTTCATGGCACATATCGGAAAAATTGAAGATGATATGTGGAGAAGAAGGTTCAAGAAATACAAACAGTGGCGCGATAATCAATATAACTGGTATCTAAAGCATGGATATGTATCCATTCTGAGCGGGTTTATTTGCAAAGGCATTATGACCCGTAATGCTACCATCAACTATCCAATTCAAGGAGTTTGTTTTCATGCATTGCTTTGGAGTCTAATTCAATTGAACAAGCTAATCAAAAAGAACAACATGAGAACAAAGTTAATTTTCCAAGTGCATGACGAAGCAGTTGCAGATGTGCCTTGTGATGGAGAATATGATGAATTTTTGGATATGATGAAGCAAGTTATGGTGCATGACATTAAAGATCACTTTACTTTCATCAACTGTCCACTTGAATTGGAAGCTGAGGCTTCCGCTGTTGATGGAAATTGGTTTGAGATGAGTAAAGTTCTACAATACATAAGGTAAAGGAAAAAGTATGGCTAAGAAAAAGAAGTCTACAAAACAGGAAAGAGCAAAACCTTGGCCAAAACAAGAAGAGGATCTTGCCCGTAAATATAGGCCACAATCTTTGGAAGAATTCAAAGGAAATTCCACACTAAAGAAATCACTAAATTCCCTTGCTGATAAAGAAAAACTACCACATAGCATTTTATTCTATGGAGATCATGGCTGTGGAAAAACCACTCTAGCCAGATTGCTTGCTAAACAAGTTGGATGCTCAGATTTTGACATTATGGAAATTGATACTGGAGATTTTAGTGGCATAGACACTGCTAGAAACATCAGACGCAAGATGAACACAAAACCCATGAGCGGCTCTGCAAAGGCTTACATTATTGATGAGGTTCATAACTTGGGAACGGGCAGCAACACGGCCACGAACAGCGCACAAAATGCTTTGTTAAAAGCTTTGGAAGAGCCGCCAAAGCATACATATTTCTTTCTATGTACAACTGATCCTCAAGCTCTGATAAGCACAATCAAATCCAGATGCACTCATTATAAAGTGTCCACTCTACCGGAAAAACAGATTTACGAATTAGTCACTGAAATTGCAAAAAAGGAGGGCATTGATCTTCCAAAGAAAGTTGGATTGCAAATTACTCAAGACAGTTTAGGCCACCCTAGAGATGCTTTAAAAATTTTAGGGAAAATCATCAATCTTGATGATGAAGAGGAGATGATTGAATCTGCTAAACAAGAAGCTGAAAGAAGAGAACAGGCTATATCCCTGTGCAGATTAATGGCAAAAACAACTGAGAAAACGAAATGGGAAGAATATGCAAAAATATTGAGAAGTTTGGATGAAGATCCTGAGCAAGTGAGAAGAGTGATCAGGGGTTATTTTTCCAAAATTCTGTTGAATGGTGATGAATCTGCTGCCATTCCCTTGGATGTGTTTAAGACCCCTCTCTATTCAACTGACAGTAAAAATGAATTGATAAGGATGACTTATGAAACTTACAGTGAATTGACTTCGTAAATTTTTGTTAAATTTTATGCTATGCATACTATGATTTTATTGAGAGGTGTTTATGTACGAAGATT
>CAZVCA010000116.1:0-2908 GCA_964626045.1 uncultured Halobacteriales archaeon
GCCACTCCAAGGGGTTATAGTCATCCCACTTTACTATCCCCCGGCCATCATCCAGAACGCCGTAAACGGTGCCCCAAATTACATATCCTTCGTGTTCTACAAAAATTCGTTGACCTTCGAATAATTCTTGATTGTACTTTGACATGGTTGTTACCCCCTTAATTTTTATACCCAAGCTCTTTACGAACATCTTTATACATATCTATGTGTTCACACTCATTGCGCCAGCAATCAACCTCAAGTCTGCGAGAACCGTCAAAACTAACTCCTGTCCATCGTTTTACACCGCGCCTAGCTCCGCACCTGGGACAAAAATCAGAGATTTCAACTGTGATCTTGTTGACTGCGGACCCTTCGTGTTCGTTTTTGCTAGGTATGGTTACTTTCATAGAATCCCTCCTTGCGGGTGTTATTGTTTAATAACTTTGTCTGCTTTCATCATTGGAGCCATGCTGTAATTACCTAAAGGCATCACATATTCAACATCGTCCATTACTTTTATGCGCCTTTTAACAGCCGCTGCTCCATGTCCTAGTTGCAGGGTTACTGTTTTAGGCGTCCTCTTAACTACTGTGCCTTTAATAATTTTGTCGTAATCGCTGACAAACCTTGCGTAATAAGTTTGGCCTGTCTCAAAAGTTTTGATTTGTTCTGTCATGCTTGTCTCCTTGCTAAATTTTTCTCTCCCCACTCCGGCCTGCCGTCTTCTCGGACAAGCCAGATTTTGCTCAAATCGCACCCCACGGATGGTGTTTCCCTCTCCTGAGGTTTCTCCGGGGTCGTGTTGATTTGTTAAATTCAATATATCTCTAATTAGAAACACTGTCAATAAAAAATTTCTAACTAGAAACAAAAATAACAAAAAAATATTGGCTATTTGAGCAACTAAAAAAAAAGCCCGCCAGAGCGGGCTGTTGTGCAGCTTTTTTTTAGCTGTGACTTCTGGTCTATTAATAAAAAAACTATTTTATCCGGTTGTAAGATTCTACTTGTTTTTCAATGCAATGATCAACCATTCGGTAATTATAGGTGTCGAATTGTTCTTCTTCCCATTTGTCCATGCAGCGATATAATATTTGTTCATATGGATCATCACTATTCGATTGAACGTCAAATCTGTTGTTTTTTGTGAGGCCATGCTTTTCTGCATAGTCTACGACCTGACGTAAAGCTTCTTGTTGCTGCTCCAAGCAATGATTAACCATTCTGTAATTTGTTCCCCATTTGTTTTTGCAAAAATCTTTAATCCCGCCAGCGGTCACTCCTGAAGCCAAAAACAATAAAAAAATTAATAAGAATAAGATACTTTTTTTCATGTCTTCCCTCCTGTTTTATTTTTTTGTCATATCGGAAAAATTAACGCATACACGTCCAATTAATGCCCTGGATATTTCTCCCTCAAAATCTTTTTCCAAATCGTAAGTGTTAGGTGGATGCTCTGCCGCATTGTCCGAATAAAAAACTACTTTAATTTTCCCCCTTTTCTTCTCAAACACCACTCTTTTTACAGCCTTCCCAAAATCAGGGGGAGGCTCTTGCACTAAATAAACATTTCCAGGAGGACGAGGGTCACTATATATATCTTGTCTATCTACAATTACGATATCCTCTGGGTCAATAGTTCCCAACATTGAAGTATCGAGAGGGCCGATTTTATAACCAATCAGATCCCAACGGCGCATAACCGCCGGATGGTCTTTTATGACCATTAAATATTCAGGCTCAATGTATTCTGTGTTAATTTTACCGTGACCGGCACCTGCTTCAGCAACCAAAGGGACTGCCATATAGTCTTCACTCGTGGGGGAAGGAGCATTTTCAGGGGTATTTACAAATCGAGTATTAGCTATATGCACATCTTTTGTATATTGCTTTTCTTCTGGAGCAATAATCTCAAATCCAGCCCGCTCTAACCAATCTAAATAAGTCTCAGCATAAGTATTTTTGTCCTTTTGGACAACTTTGCTAAAGGTAGACTTATCCGCTCCAATCTGCTGTATAAACTTACCTTGTCCTTCCTTTTCGGCTTTTTCAAGCAACCAATTTTTTGTTTTTTCGTAAAGCTTTCCCATATTTTAATCCTAGCAATCCGCTTATTTTCGTCAATGATCTAGTTAGAAACAAACTGCTTGACACCGTTTCTAGTTAGAGATAAGATACACACATGATGAAACGCACAGAACTTAAACAAAAGATGAGCGAACTTGGTATCAGCCCTGAGGAATTGGCTAAACAAGCCAAAGTAGCCAGGTCTTCTATTTATAAGTTTTTAGACGGTAAGGATATACGCCTTTCCACTTGGGAAAAAATAGAAACCTGCATACATAAAGAAGCTAATTCATAATTCAAGCATACAAAAATTTTCGACCACCTCAATCGTAATTCAAAGGAGAAATTCGTATGACGTTAAAGTTTGTTGAGTTTGTTTACGAAGCTATTCGCCTATCTGGATATAGCATTAAGTATCTTGCCGCAGAGTTAAACAAAGCTCCATCTACTCTTTATGACGAACTAAACCCTATGCCTAGTGCAGACCGGACAGCAAAGCTGGGCCTGGAAGATGCCGTCCGCATAATGGAAATAATTGGCGACACCACACCTCTACAACACATAGCAAACCACTTCGACATGAACACCGAACCCCGCACCGCAACCCCTGACAAGCCCTGCGTAGACAAGGAAATGCTGGACGATATTCCGGCTCTTTCTGACTACCAGGAAGCCATGAAGAACAATTCCAGTTTGGAGTATGTGGGCCAGCAGTTGGGTAGCTCAAAGATGAGTTGGACCAAACTTTCGTGAAGTACAGGGAACAGCAATCAAGGCTGAGGCCAGCAAAATGACTTCTGCCAAGCACGGTCTCGCACCCAGGGTCGAGGATGCAACCCTGGGATACCGACGGCGCGCT
>CAZVCA010000117.1:0-2874 GCA_964626045.1 uncultured Halobacteriales archaeon
ATAACTACAACGACGAAGATTTTAACCTGAGCAACGTACAGAAATATGGCTCAAGTTCAGCTGTAGTGACAGCGAAGAAGTCAAGCGGGAAACTCGCCACGTTCTTCTTCTACTACGAAGACAGAGATGCAGAGAAGAAAAAACTATACAGAGTTGGCGACTTCCAGATAGCAGACATCTCACCACTGAGCGACCAAACAGCGTTAGTGCTCGTGCAACTTGCTACAGGAGAAAAAGAACCTTTCGTATTTAACTGGGTAGGTGCCATGAGTTTCTGGTGTTGTTTCCCAGCGAAGAAACACATTATAGGTATGCAAGGAGCAGTAGGCGAAGAAAGAAAAGTAGAGAAATATAACTTTGAGAAAAACTTTAAGGAGGCTCGAAAAGATGGGTCTTAGAGAGTTAGTGCAAGATGTAGATGACATAAAAGGACCGAGCATGGCAGAAGGCATACTACAGATAGCAGAACAAGAAGAACACAGAGAAATGAGGAAAATACAGATCCAGCTATACCTGGATAAAATATTTAGGCACATCATGGCGGATGTGGAAGAAAGCTATATGGAAAAACGTTTTAACAACGATATTGACATTGGAGGTGTCAAAAATGGATTTTGAAGTCTCTAAAAACTCAGGATATGGAATACCACAAGAAAAGAAAGAAAAACTAAAGAAACACCTAACGAACGACGAAGATGCAAAAGAAATAATAGAAATGAAATACATGGAGTTCCCATGGAGCAAAACAGGGAAAATACCAGGGATTGATAGAGAAGTAGAATACAAAAAAACAGAGAAAAACATAATAGTGAAAATAGAAAAAACCTATGGAACGGCGAAGTTCTTTACTATAGGAGAAAGCTATCAAGTGACGGAGCTACAAGCATTGGCAGAAATGATAGGATACGACGACGTGGTGATCTCTCCAATGATAACGAAAGAAGGGATTATAGCGTTGGAGTTGAACTTCGTTAAACTTGAAGAAGAGGTGAATTTGAAATGACTAAAGACCCAATGAAGATACAGGAAAAAATAAGCAAAGCACTAAACGAAAGCAACCATGAGAAAGGCGATCCACTTGAATTATTCCATCCAAGTGCAGCAGGGTACTGTAAGCGACAGATATATAAAGGAAAAAGAGATATGAAGCGGTTCGACGACTATGTGAAAGGAGCAATGGAAGTAGGAACCCTAATACACGAAGACATACAAGACATTGACTTTGGTAGAGATGTAGATATAGAGAAAGAAGTAGTCTATGACCCAGAGAACTACCCACATTACTTCAAGGGGAAGTGCGATATATATGACCCAGAGGCAGAAGTGGTGTACGATATTAAAACCACCTCGAATATGAGGTACACGGATAAGCCACATCACAGGAAACAGCTACAGGTATATATGAAGGCACTTGGTATCGAAGAAGGGTATCTGTTGTATGTGTCGAAGAAGAGCCACGCCAAGAACGAGTTAATCAAAGTAGAGCGAGACGACGACAAGATACAGCGAATAAACGACAAGATACAAGAGGTATATGAAGTGCTCAAGGAAGAAGAGAAGAACCTTCCTTTTGAGAAATGTGACTGCTTCTTCTGCGACAGTGAAGGAGGTGGAGATTAATGGGGCTAAAAAAAGACATTCTTTATGTATTCCTCGCCCCATTCCTTGTTCTTTCTCTTGTGTATATAACTATCCCTGTGCATGAGGGGGTGCACGCTATACAAGTTAAAACTAACCAGGATTTAAGTTACAGGGGAATGCATTTCGGAGATAGTTGTCCTGGTGGTGCACCTGGGTGTGTGAAATATGGTGGAAGAGCCGATAGTGAATTGGTTTCAGAGTATGAAACCCAGGCTTATTTTGTGCAGGGGTGTGTTATGGGTGTAATGTTTGTGTTTTTAAGTTACTTGTTTCATAGAGAAAAATTTAATGGAGGTGAACATAATGGGATTAGAAGACAGCGACGTATGGATAAACAAAAGCAGTTCAGGAAAAGGATTTAACATTGAGATAGATGGCGAGTTGTACGTTGGTGCAATGCAGCAACTTGAAGACTTTGTCAACGGTAAAAAAGAAGGAGTAAACCTATCTGTACAAGTAGAAGATGAAGAGTAGTGTTTTAACTGTAAGCCATACTATCGAAACCATTTTCTTTTTCTTTTTTCTCGTTTTCTGTGTATACTTTGTTGAAGATGCCGAGTATTAATCCTGCTTCGTATGCTATGCGTCCAAGCTCCATGTAGCTGTATTTCTCCTTGTTGTTACTTAGATTATCTTCGCTTATTTCGTTGTATTCGACTGTGTTTTCCAGTGCTTTCTTTACCTCTGTGTATTCCTCTTTCCTCACTCTCTTACCTATGTCGAAGCCCTTCTTGAAAGTAGTTTTGCTGTATTTGTCGATGACTTTCTCAGTGTCTTCTTCTTCGGACATTTCTTTCACCATTTTTTTCTGTGAAAGCATCTGGTCTACTGCGAACAGTATCCTGTCTACGTCTGTTGGGTCTTCTATTATTGGCACTGTGTCTGCAATAATTTCCTGGGTTTCATCTGGAACATAATCTGGCACTTCGATAGTTTCACCATCAAATGTTTTTACATCCATAGTTATCACAGTTATTTTATGAGGTTGCTATTATTAAATTTAGGGGGGTGGGTGCTCAAGGGTGTTTATCGGCGTCTACCCCTGGGTATGGAAGGAAGATAGAGAGGGGTTTATAGAGTGCAAGTTAGACAGGTGCCGCATTCTGGGCATCTATCTTTATTTGTGGTGTTTCCGCATCGTGGACATGGTGTTTCTTCTTCATCCATCATTTTATCACTATTTGAAAGAGGATGGCGAGGGAGAAGATAGGGAGGTGGTTGAGGAGAAGGAGT
>CAZVCA010000118.1:0-2851 GCA_964626045.1 uncultured Halobacteriales archaeon
GAAAAAACCAGTAGCCCACGAACTCGTCGCCCAGCAGTATGAGCAAGTTCCCGGCCCCGGGCATCTCTGGACGTTCCTGCACCGGCTGTGGCCTGGGCGGCATATAGATAGCAATCTCGTTCATGCTGTGGTGGCAGACAATGTCCACCACGCCGCCGCCGGGGAGCCGCGCTTGGTGTCGGTATATCGGCAAACCCTGAAAGGAGCGCAGCTTGAGCGCATCCGCCAGATGCTTGCGATAGGCCTGGAAGCGGTATTGGTCCGCTCTTTGTATATCGCCGAAAAGTTTAATGCGGGTTGGCATTAGAGCTTGGCCTGCTTGATCTTTTCCGCATATTTCGCAAACGCAGTGCCAGGGAAAGGCAACTCTCCAGTTGCCAAGAGGCGCTTTTCCCGAATAAATCTGTTCCACCAGTGCATCGCAAAGGCGCTTCCGGGATCAATGCTCTCTGAGAACAAGAAGTCTTTGTAGATCGAGTTGTTCGGCCTTCTATGAATCATTTCAGAATCTTTGAGCACCCTAACATTCGCGTATTCCGGTCTATGCGGCTCGTGTATTGCCGAACACCAGAAAGTATTCTTCTTAGCTCTGCGTTCAGCCGCTTCATGTAAAGCATGAAGTTCGGAAGAATCAGGATCAGCCATGATAAATCCATTATTTAGAATCTCAGAATCCGGCTGTTTCGGCATGACCAGTTGCTCATCGTAGAGATATGCAGGGATGGAGTCGAAGAAGAAAATATCTACGTCAAAATATATTCCTCCTTCTCTCTTGAGCTTTCTGATCCTCTGCAAACAGCTTTCACCCTGGAACTCATCTTTTGCTTGTAGTCCATCAGTGTTTACAAACTCAAGCGATATATGCGGAGACAATTCTTCCCAGGCAGCTCCACTAGGATATGCGTTGGTAAGCAACGTCAAAGGATGACCAGGATGATGGAGCATGAACGACTTCATGGATAGATAGCTGAAAAATGGAAGCTCGCTATCGCCGGGGAAGAACCAGATGCAAAAAGCGTGTTTGGGTATCATATCGCTCCCTCAAGAGTTAATGAAGCTGCTGTTAGCTCAAAAACCTTATTACCAGAATCATCAAACTTGTATATTCCATCAGGATCATACCCTTTATTCTCAATGAATATACTTCCGTCAACGTCAACAATAAACGGCGCAGCTTCTGATAAGAATTCTGATAAATCTATACTCTTTGTATTCGTCCCATCTTTTGGGTCAAACTGATAGATTATAGCATCATAATCATCCATAGCATATACAAAACCGTCGTGCCCAACAGTCGTATGGTAACATCCACCACAGTCTGCTTCCCACTCGTAAGACAATGATTCCATCTCTACTTTTTGTATTTTGCTCACATACATAGCGCTGGTTGCGTCAACTCCATATATTCCACTCACCATGCAATGACCAGAGCTATGAGCTATCCACTTTGCTCCAGCATCTAAAATATCGCCTGTCTTGGAATCAAGCAATCCAAGATCATTAACATAGTAGACTTCTCCATCAACATACTGCCCGCTATAAACATCATAATCACCTATAGTTATCCAGGAAAAATCATCGTCGGAAGGAACAATCGTTCCTTCAAGAGAGTCACTATTCAAAAGGCAAAAAGCGCAATCGTTATGGTCAATCGCTACTATGTTATTATCTACATTTAACCCGAAATGTTCTATGTATGTTGGAACAGAGCTTCTAGAGCTAAAGTCAATGGTTGCCACAAGACCGTTATCCTTATGAACTTTCTGCAGCGTGCCAATATCCGGACTATAGTAAATAAATGTCCCATCGAAAGCAAAGTGTTTTTCCAGCGGTCCAATGTGACTATTTATTCTTTGCATATCGATCCCTTATTTACCAGTTGTATGTCTTTACGATCTCTCCATTGGACGCATCCCTCAACTCCAACTTGTTAGAATCGCTGGTAGTTACAATATACTCAAATTGCTTCATTGAACAATAAGCCAGTGATGCGTCCAAGGCTACTGCTGCTCCGAACATATCATTGAAATTAACTCGAAGAACGTGTTCCTTGTAGAACTCTTTCCTGGATGGATCACCATCAGGACTCCACACCTCGCCACTCTCATCCTTCACCCAGGACTTTGATCTGAGAACTCGTGACATAGTTTCCTCAATTCTCGAGTACAGTGTATTCCATAGATCCGTCAGAATGAGTCTGTATTATTGTCGTATGATCGCCGCTATCAACCACCTCCGTCGAAGGCGATATATATCCAACATCTGAGGAATCAGTGCTTCCAGCCGACCCGCCTCCAGAAGTGTCTTCGCTATCATCTTCTGACAAATCTATCTGAGCCTTAATGCTCTCATATCTTTGCTTTACATCAGCTCTAATCGTGCTCAAATGCCACTCATAATCAGGAAACTTCCCTGACCGCCAGTCGCTTGGAGGGCCACTGTTTATTTCCTTGCAGAGCCACTTTAGAGCCTCTTCGTAAGCATAATAGCTGTCTGGATCATTCGGAGCTATATCATCCTCGAACAAACCGGCTGCCTTGAACCTGTTGCAATCATACGGATAGGTGAGGTCTGTGTCAGGGATGGTTATTACACTCACCTCGCGCTGCAATCCTACGCTATATTCTTGCTGCATGTTCTCCGTGTTCGGAATCTTTGTCTGTCCTGATACAGTCTTGAAAAAATTCTCCTCCTCGTCCCAATCACCAGCTTGAAGCGTCATGCCCTTTGTTATCGTCAACGAGAAATAATCATCGCCCTCAGTTGCAATAAGAAACTCACCCCACCCATAGTAACCGACCTTCAAATTAAACGAATCGTCCTCGCCCGTGTCCGTATAGATCATGGCCTT
>CAZVCA010000119.1:0-2848 GCA_964626045.1 uncultured Halobacteriales archaeon
CTGCGATATTTCCCCGTTACCGTTGGCGAAGAGCATTGAGCCTTCGGTGAAAATATTTATCTCTCGGTCGGTATCCACTAAAATCGCCCCGTCAGTGCTACTGGAACGAACAACAGTACCCACTCTAAAAGCAAAATTAGGGTGAGACGGTTTAGTACTTGTCAAAGAACCGGCCGTGGTCGGGCTCAAATATAAATCAGTTCCCTCGGTATAAGCCGATGTATCCAGTCCTGTTATCCTGCCGAAGGTTATAATTCTACCTACGGCATTATTGTTTATTCTCTCCTGATAAACCACACCCACTAAACGGGCTGTACTCAAAGCATCCGCCTTGGCCAGTTGAAAAGTTGGGTTCTCCCCTGTGGCACCATCAATATAAATAGCAGTTCCACGAGAAACACTGCTACCAGTATTGTTTTTAGCTCGTACCGTAACGTCCTCGGCCAATTGGCGAGCTTCTCCGAACGATATGTGATTAGAGTTTATCATAATTCTTTTAAGGTATAGGTTATAGTTTTACTATCTTCATCACAGTAAAAATAAACATATTGACCGGCCTTCAAGTTAAAGGCCACTTGGTCCCCGGCGGCCAAACGAACACCATTAAAACTGGTGTTCTCAAATCCCCAAAACATATCAGTGTCAGTACCGTTCCAACAAACAAGTACAAAATCGGTTGACCTGCTGGTAGAGGGGACCGAATAGGCCGTGTTGGCATTGGTAAGAGTAACACTGCCATTAACACCTGTCCCTCCGGGGAAGGCCACACTACCCGATATAGAGGAAACGGTCTCCTCTGTCGCAGGATTTATTTGTTTGCCGAGCTTGTTCACAAGGGCGGCAAAAAAGCCAGTTCTCGCCATATATTAGGAAAATATTATATTTTAATATCCGGCATAGTGATACCGGCATCATCGTATAGGTCTTTCAAATCATTGTAAGCCTCCTTTATCTGCTTCTCCTTCCTGCTTATCTCCAATCTTTTGCTCTTATTCCTATCTAATTCCTTCTGTTCCTCCTGTTGCTTCTGCTGTAACGCCGTTATATCGAACTGCAACTCCTCTTTTTTTGTTTCAAGTTTGGTACATTCCTCCTCCAAATTCTTGTAATCCTCGAATATGCTCTTATAGTCCTGATGCAACCCACTCAAATTCTTCTCCATATCCAAAATCTCATTGTCCTTGTTGTTCTTAGTCGCCTCTAATTGTCTGATTTCATTATCAACCTCCTGTTTCTCCCTTTTAGCGACCCGAATATCCTCTTTAACATTGGAACGTTCCTCCTTATAGCCCTTCAAACTATTGGTCAAAGAGCCGATTTCAGACAATAAGGACCCTTGTTCTTCCTTTTTCTTTGCCAATATACTGTCCAAAGATTCATTCTCACGCTTTTTCTCGTCAATAATCTTGTTGTGGTGTTCCATTTCCTGCTGTATTTTGTCTTTAATGCCCTCTAGTTCCTTCTGTTTTTCTTTTATAGAGTCATCCAAGGACTTCAAAGCTTCAGCATTGTCCTTTTTGGACTGTTGCAACTTCTCTTGTTCCTCTAATAAGGTCTTGCTAATGTTTGAGGTCCTTGTTCGTCTCATCTTGTTTTTGTGTTTTTCGTCTGGCCATATGTTCGCATTTAAGATGATGCGGCTTTGCCGAATAAATAAAAAGTACCAGCGGTGTAGGGGTCAACGGTGGCATTAACCCATTTCACACAGTTGGTCTGTAATTCCAATAAACGATGTGATGCTGAGCTAATAACCAGACCGGTGTTCCCGTCCGTGGTACTGCCGTTCTGTAAATCCAAGACCTGGATATTTGCATGATGGTTGTCATTGGCCGAGGCCGAGGTAAAGTCCGGTGCTTCCTGGGAGATGGAACCATGGATTTTAATGGTCGCATCCGGGGAGTCTTCAGCCGATAAAGCCAATACAACATGGCGGTAAGCTTCCACATCTATAGTACTGCCAGTGGTCGCAGAAGTAACGCCATCCAGAATAATGAAGTTATTCTGATAAATAGGTCGTCTGAGCATAAAAATATATTATTTGTAAAAGATATAGTGGTCTCGTGTACTTCAATTATACCAAGAATGCCGTTACAAGGTCAAATTTTTTGGGGGTGTGTGGGCTATTTTTCTCTAATGTTAGGGCATTGGAGGGGGTTGTGATGGGTTTGGGGTTTGTGGGGGAGTTTTGGGACTCTGGTTTGTTTCGCGTTAAAACCTCGGGGCACGGTCTCGATTAGGTATTGATTTCAATTCTTTATAGGGGGGTAGGGGGGTGGGGGTATATCAACGGTTTTTTATCTACCCAGCCAATATCAACAAAAATAAACAATATCCGAATAAAATAAACAATATCCGAATAAAATAAACAATATCCGGGCAATATCTGGACAATATCCGGGCAATTAAGCAATTAAGGCAAGCAATTAAGGCAAAAGGCCGAATTTTCAGACAATTTTGCCGGATACTTCTTATAATGTATATAACATAACGTAAGTTGATTAACAGCCATTATTTAACTTGACCTAAAATTTGGGAAGTTTTAGGAGGTACCCCGGAACCGCTTTACAAAAAAGAGGAAAAATGGCATAAATTGTGTTTATTCAAGCTTGACATAATTAAGCAAAAATTGTCTGATATAGCCAAAAAGCGTGTGTTAAGTGTGTTAGTTTGTGTTAGTTTGTGTTAGTTTTATCCACAAGAATTTGATGCCACAATTAGTGAAGTGTGTACGATGTGTACGCTGTGTTAGTAAATTTTAAATCCTTATAATATTATTATTTTTTTTATTATTTTTTTTTATATAAATATTTCATATAAAGAGTTAAAAATTACTAACACAGCGTACACA
>CAZVCA010000120.1:0-2814 GCA_964626045.1 uncultured Halobacteriales archaeon
TGACCTCGTACATCTCGGCGGCCCCGTGGACCGGCCCGTAGATGTTGAAGTCAGCGCCCAGGTGGACGATGACGGAGTTGGCGACGGCCTGGCGCAGCTGTCGGGAGTTCTCCGTCAGCGGGTCGTTCATCTCCCACTGGATGACCTCGTTGTGTGGGGCACAGCCCATCGGGATGCCGTACTCGTCTTTGAGTTCGTGGATGATCTTCGCGACGTAGCCCGAATCCGGAATGTCGATGATACCCGGATCGACGATCGGCTGGTCGATGCCGGCTTCTTCGGCGACCTCGAGGTTCGCGTCCAGGGCGTTTCGGCGCCCGTCGATGGACATGTCCGTCGTGTCGATACTCAGCAGGACCGCGCTGTTGATGCCGGACTGCTGGATCGCCTCGATCTCCTCGTCGACCTGTTTGGTGGAGGACTCGATGGAGTTGTAGATGAGCTGGTCCTCGATGCCGATCTCGGCGGCGAACTTCGCGGCCTCGGCGCGGATCGACGGCGTCGGCCCGTCCATGAAGATCGGCTGATCGGTGACCTCGGCCATGAACTCGATGTGCTTTTTCAGCGCCTCGGGGGAGTCGCCGATCGTGTCGAAGGCGGCCGGATTACCCGTCTTTTCGGACACTTCCTCGACCTTTTCGACGGCCTCCCGGGCGGCCTCCTCGTCGAACTCGCCCGTCTTCGGGTCTTCCTGCACGGGGTCGCCCTTGTAGAAAATACTCCCGACCATCAAGGTCGGTGTCTCGCCCGGTTGGCCCCCGATTTCGGTACCGTTGATCTCGTATATGTCTTGCTCGGCCTCGAAGGTGAACATCAGGTGAACGTCCGCCAGGGAATAAGTTAATTCTTCTCATGTCCGTCCGCGTGTCAGGCCGTCTGCCTGTAATTTTTACCGGTTACCGGCGTTTGCGGGTTAGACGTACTGGCGACGCCACGCCTCGGTATCGGCCGCCTGATTGAAGGTGTAGAGGTGCACGTCCTCGATGCCGTAGTCCCCAGTCTCGTAGTATTCTCCGATCCCCTGGATGAAGTCATCAGGGGCGTACTGGCCGCGGGACCCCAGGAACTGTTTGACGAAGTCGAACACGCCGGTCGTTTTGCGGAGGTAGTTGAGCGAGTCCCCGACCCCGATCTCCCGCGAGATGCTCAACAGTCGCTGGTATTTCATCACGCCGGGCACGCCGACGATGATCGGTAACTCGACGCCCGCCTCCCGGATCTCGGCGGCCCAGCTCGCAACGGCGTCCGGCGAGAACGTCATCTGGGTGACGATGTAGTCCCCGTACGGTTCCTTTTTGAGTAGGTGCTCGCGGAGCGTGTCGTCCTCGATGAACTGGTGGCCCTCCGGGTAGCCGGTGATCCCGACCCGCTCGAACTCGGTTCCGAGCTCTTCCTCGAGGTCCTCGAGGAGCGCAAACGCGGAGTCATACGGGCCTTCCGGCGTCTCGTTGTCACCAGCTGGAACGAAGATGTCCTCGATGCCGGCCGCTTTGAGCTGCTCGGTGATGTCGGCGAGGTGGTCCTGGCTCCGCACGGCACGGGCCGCAACGTGGGTCGAGACCGTATAGCCGCGGTCGGCGAGTTCGACGGACAGGTCGACGGTTTCGTCGACACCCTTGTCCGGGGAGGCCGTCAGGGCCACCGTCGACCCGTCCGGGAGTTCGGCTGCCTGGTCGAACAGCCCGTCGAAGGGGAGCAGTTCGTAGTGTGGATCCGACAGCAGCGCTGTTACACCGTCACGTGTCATACGTATGCACAATCGGGAGACGGGCTTGACTCTTTGCCAAGCCGAAGTTTAGGGGGCATTTAGAAGGGTTCGACGAGTCGATCTAGAAAACATCAAGGTGGAGAGCCGGGTAGCATACAAGTGGCACATCCCGTGTACGATCGACCATGACATACATTATCGACGGCAACGAACTCGCGGATTCGATTCGCGCTGACCTCGAGAGCAGCGTCGAAACACTCACCGACGAAGACGTCACCCCAGGCCTGGCCACGGTCCTGATGAGCGACGACCCGGCCAGCGAGACGTACGTCTCGATGAAACAGAAGGCCTGCGAGGAGATCGGCATGGAGAGTTTCCACGTCGAGATCGATCCGGAGGCCCCGGCCGAGGAGCTCTACGACACGATCGACGACCTCAACGCGGATCCCGAGGTTCACGGCATCCTCGTGCAGTTGCCGCTCCCGGACCACGTCGACGAGGATCGGGTCCTCAAAGCGATCGACCCCATGAAGGACGTCGACGGGTTCCACCCGACGAACGTCGGCCTGATGGTCAGCGGCAACGCCCGCTTCAAGCCCTGCACGCCCCACGGCGTCCTGAAGATGATCGAAGACGCCGGTGTCGACACCGAGGGCAAAGACGTCACGGTCGTCGGCCGCTCGAACATCGTCGGCAAGCCGGTCGCGAACCTGCTCATGCAGAAGACCGACACCGGCAACGCGACGGTCACGGTCTGTCACTCCCGCACACAGAACCTCGAGGAGAAGACCAAAAACGCCGACATCGTCATCGCCGCGGCGGGCGTCCCCGAGATGATCGACGGCTCGATGCTCTCCGAGGGCCAGACGGTCATCGACGTCGGGACCAACCGCGTGGACGGTGAACTGGTCGGTGACGTGGACTTCGACTCCGCCAAAGACGTCGTCGACGCCATCAGCCCAGTTCCGGGCGGTGTGGGCCCGATGACGATCACGATGTTGCTCTACAACACGGTCAAGGCCGCCGGCCTCCAGCACGACATCAGCGTCGAACTGCCGTAAATTCCGCGTCCGTTTTTTTCGTTGTTCGAGCCGGTCGCGTGCTAC
>CAZVCA010000121.1:0-2813 GCA_964626045.1 uncultured Halobacteriales archaeon
AAATAAACATCAAGACTGTCATTGCCTGAAAGATCATTAAGCTCTCCACTAAGAGTTGCACCAGAACTTGTGACATTTGCTGGAGAGAGCGTTGTTATTGATAAAAATGTGACATCTTGCTGGCTAAAGAAGTCAGGAGAAGTTTTAGTAGCGGAGTAGATAGCAGATATTTCATCAACAGATAACAATGTATTATAAATTTCAATAGTATCTAAATAACCATTAAACCATAGTTTAGTCCCATCAAGAGTTGCAATACGACTTATGCTATGGAGATTAACAAAAGATTCAGTTGAATTATTAGTATCTTTGAGATCAGCATTAATAAACAATTGGTGGCCATTAACATTATCCCACGTTGCTACTACATAGTACCATTCATCAAGAGAAGGAATTTGATACTCAACAAAGGTATACCAATGATCTTCAACTGAAGCCCAAACGTATATACTATCAGACTGTTGAGTAGCATATTCACTATCTTCATCATTATGATTAAATCCAACATAATAATCCATTACTGAAAAGAGACTTACTGCACTACTATTTCCTTCTTTACTAATAGGACGCATCCAAAATAAAACAGCAAACTCTGACGTATCTGGTAGTAGTGAATCTTTACTATCATTCTTATCAGCAATGTTTATTACTGGCTCACCACCTGCATTGAAATGATATGCAGGGCCAGCAACTCCATCCACATTTTGTGTAATTCCACTCGATATTGATCCATCATAATTATTAGAAGTAACATCTAATAAATCACCAGAAGATTCATTGAATAAATATCCAGCCCGCAGATTGCTTTTTTTATCAAATACTATAGATGAATCAATACTCTGATCGCTTGGACCATTGCCATAAACTATCTTGGCCTGAACAGTTCCATCTCTTACCCAATCCCTAAAACACCAAATAACAGCGGTTTTGTTTGTTGCATCAAAGGATTCAAAATAATAATCAAGCAGATTGTCATTCTCATCATAAACACCGATATCTGCTTGGCTGGATATATAAGACCAATCCAGGACAATCTCACCTGTGCCTGTCGTATAATCATCACCAGAAGTGATCTTGAAGCACAGGGCTTGGCTGATTGTTGGACTGCCAGAGGCGGGTGTTACTTCTATTGGCTTGACTTTATTGAAATCGGTGATGACTGCCATATAAACAGTCCTTTAATTTATATTGTTAAAAAGCTACCACTAACAGCAAAGTAGTAGCTTTTATTTTTTGTTATCACTTTTTAAAATTTACAGATTAACTTTTCTACCAAAATGCATAATTCCATTATTACTAATTTGCAATTTGAAATCTACACCAGAAACTTCTATGTCTGCGGGAGTGGTGTCCAAAAGAATATATCCAATATTAAAATCATTCATACCTGGTGTATCACCATCAACGTAAATCCAAGCTGTTCGCATAGTTTTGTTAATTTCTGGCCAATACGGATTATCAGCATCCCATTTAGTAATAGCAGGATCAGTCGAGATTTGCGACAAAGTTTCACCTGATAGTGTTTGTCCACCAGCAGTATATCCATTTCCACCAGCTACTTCCTCGCCTGAAACACTACTCCAATATTCATTATCTGCATGTTCACCACCATATTCTTCCCAATCAATATCATTATCTGTTACAGTTTCACCATCCACAGTTGGCCAAGTTGGCTCGGAAGACGCAGACGTTCCAGCATTTGTCGCTCGATATCTACGTCCATTTCTAGTTGTAGGAACAACAATGTCTCCTTCAGAATAGGAAGTAGAGCCAGACCATGCTGAATAGTTTGGTGAAAAAGTTGAACACAAAGCCACTTTAATACTATTAGCAACAAGATTCAAATCTCCCCAAGCCTTATGAAATTCAAAAGTATCTACTGTAAACATCTTTGAAGCCATAACAATTACTCCTTTTTATTTATTTTACTCTGTATAATAACCACAAACCAACAAATTACGAGATTCTTCTGCTGTACCTGCTGGAACAATTTCTTTCATCCAAACAGGTAGTGCCGAAGGATACGTACTAAAGGTTACTGTATCGCCAGATTGGAAAGATCCAGACCATCCTTCCTTTCTTATCTTGAAATAAGGCTGTCCTGTTGCAGGATTAGTTGGAGCATAATCATTAGACAAATCACCATTAGTATCCAATTTGCCTAAACGAGATCCACTACAAGTAAAAGATGACCCATTTTGGAACTGAAGCGTCCAATCCTCTCTTTCGGTCCCATCATTGTAAAGAATAGGTGGGTTGTCAGTATCATTATAATCACCATCACCAGCAGTATCAACGGAAAATGAATCATACATTGTCTTAACTTCATCCTCATATATACAAACTGAACCATAAGTAATTGATGTACTATAAGAGTTGGCTACAGAATCATCCAACTCAACAGTTACGACATTTCCAGAATAAGAGTAAGGTACTCCAGCATAAGTAATAGTAATATCAGTGCCATCATCCGGTGCTGTCTCCCAAGTTATTTGAGTTGTCCAAGTACCATCATTTAAATTCAATTCACCACCAGAACAATATCCAGTGCAATTGCCATCTGGACCTATATATACTTCTCTTGTTTCTCCACCACACGTAGCTTTCACAACCGGAGCATATTCACCTTTACCTTGAATTGGAAGTTGATCTGACAAACTATCCAAAGTCACCTGTGCCGTAGCACCATCACCAGTTCCAATAATTACATCTTTCACTTGTTTCACAGCAATTTGCAACCATTCTTCATTTGTATCAGTTTCATAAGTAAGAACTGCATTATCTCCTAAATATACACCTTTTGGATAATCAAT
>CAZVCA010000122.1:0-2784 GCA_964626045.1 uncultured Halobacteriales archaeon
GGCCGGCGCCACACTCGCCCTGGCCGTGGGCTCACAACTGCCGGATCTCGTTGACGAGTTGGGACCGGATGACGACAGTCGATCGCTGCTAGTAGCCGAGCCAAGGGAGCATCTCGAAGCCCTCGAAAGGGGGTCGGGCTCGTGCAAGGGGGGACAAGTGGCGCCTGTCATGGTTACGTGCCCGATCCCCCACCGTCATCATGACGGCATCAGTATCGCTTACGCTGCGGTTATAAGTGCCTTCTGTGTCAGCCGCCTCGGGCTTGGCTCCGAGGTTGTTGACACGGTGCTAGCGGAAGCCCACCCCCTTCAGGGGTGGGTGTGAGCGATAGGCACGAGGGCGACAATCCACCGTCTTTCGGCCAGTTGCAATCCCCACATTTTACTCATCAAAGGTGCTACCATTCCCTAAGGCAAGTCGGGGAAACTTGAAGTTGGATGGGTGTCTCCGCGAACAAAAGGATGTTGAGTAAGGCAGGGTTCGCCCTGCTGTGGACCGCTACTGCCCCCGAAACTGAACTGATTTTTACATCGATATGGGGGTGTATACGAAGCCTAAGAGAACGCATTAATTGATCCCCAAATAAATGGCTCAGATAACAATTGTGGTCCGATAACAGACGGCCAATGCACATCGATAGAGGGGTTGCACCGGTAACCATGTTCGTGTTATACTGTTGTGATCTCCCGTTTAGGGGTCAATTTTCCTCGACAGAGCCGAACTCCGGTGTTCCATCAAGATCTCCCTTGGAAAGTATTAGTGTCGCGTCACCACCATCGTTATCTTCGATATACGTTCCTCCATCGCTCTTATCGCCACCGTTATTATTCACGAATAGCGTTCCTCCATCTGCTTCTGCATCCGCGTCGCGACCGAAATTAATCACCGTATTCTTTGCGTTGATATCTCCTGTCGCGTATATGTTCATATCTGCGTTCTTTCCTCCAGCGATCAGAACCGCGCCAGAAATGTCGATATCAGATTCAATATCAAATCCAATATTTTTCCCCTCAGATGTTGAGACTACGACGCCAGCATCAATTGTTAACGTGTTTGTTTTAATATCAATCTTATTTTTGTTCGCGGTTATATCTCGTTGGATAACTAAATCCACATCCTTTTTACTAAATGTACCCCCGTAAAGTTCGCTTTCAGCGTAGGTCGTCTCAGTACTATCGTATTGTCCGTTTCCGTTCTGGTCGTCAAATGCTACGTCACCTTCAGGAAGTTCGCTACCACCATCGTCGCCGTCGCTACCATCACCATCGCTGCCGTCGCCACCACCGCCACCGTCTGCATTCGACACAGCCCCTTCCCGGTCAGGCTCGTCATTGATTCCAACCGTATTGAATTCGAGATCTGCGGACGAGACATTAAATAATACTTGGTTGATATTTCCTGGACGATTGTTATATCTGTATTCGCTGATCGGATCCTCATCGGCAAGCTCTCCGCGCCAGTAACTGTCCGGCAACTGCGTCGGCAACGTCACGTTCACCTCCCCGGTCGGAAGGGGCTCGCCGCCATCGGTCGGGTACAACTCAACCGTTACTCGCCCAGTAGCCTATCGGCTGAACTCCCGTTGTAAGGCCGTGATAATCACCGTGGTCCCGTTGTCCCGGACGAGATTCTGGTCTTCGAAGATCACACGCTCGCCGCTCTCGGCGTCGAGATACAGCACCGAATTCTCATAATAAAGTTGGTCGATGTCAAGCTCGTTATACCCGTTTTGATACTTGAGAACCCGCGTCGTAACGTTCGTCGTGGTAGTCTCGTTCTCGAGAGTGATGTTATACCCTTCGCTGGTGCGTAATGTGCCAGCTGGATCCGGCGGGTTCAGCGCCAGAATCCGCTCGCGATACTGTGTCCCCAGCTGGACGCTCTCGAATTGGGGCTGGTTTTGTTGACCCGCTCGTAAGATCGCGTTACGAACCACAATGAGGTCGTTTTGGACGTCCTGATAGTGTTGGACTTCAGTCTCGGCGTTTTGCTGGGGGACTTGAACGGCTTGGTACCCTGAGAAGGCGATCACGCTAATCCCGAAAAGCAGAACAAACCCGACGACTGGCGCGACAGCCCGCTCATCGGTGAGGAACGCTCGCAGAAACCGCATTTCAACGCCCACCTACGGTCGGTATCGAAGCATCAGTTCTCTCACCGACACCGGCATACGGAGCAAAAGTGACCCGAGGCCGAAAGCCCACGATCGCTCCGCTAGCCGACCGCCACAGGGGGCGGCGGCGACGCGATCGACGATCACGGGATACCATATATACAGAGTCTTCCGTCGATGAATCAATCTTGCGCTTGTATCGACGGAGCAAACGGATGATTCGGACCAAATGGGTACCCCTCAGCACGCAGGTGACGCGCACGCGCTCACCAGCCCCTGTATTGAGCGAATCACCGTGCGGGTCGACAGTATAAGAGCTGTTCTATGGCACCCTCGCGATAAGTACGGTTACAACCACTCGAGTTGCGAGGGACTCAATCAGAAAGCACGATGAACTGCACACAATCCATTTATTGCAGGCTAATATCAGGAGGGAGAGATTTTCATTGAGTCGGGCAGGAGCCACATTTGATATCTGCCATTAATCGGATGTATTATGAAATATACACTAAATTCAAAACGGCACCGGATTTGGCATATAGTATGGACTTGGCCGACAGCATTTACGAGTCACTGAAAGCTACTGAAAATCGGAACGGTCGGATTATCCGCCTCGCAATCTCTATGAAAGCTGGGGGAGTGCTCCCCCAGGCACCCAGGCGATGGTATT
>CAZVCA010000123.1:0-2782 GCA_964626045.1 uncultured Halobacteriales archaeon
CGATCTGTATTTTTACTCCAAACAACCTCATATCGCCCCTCTCTATCGTGTCACCTCCTCAAAGCTCTGATGAGTCAAACGTATAGTGCCCTCGTTCGGGCTTTGCAAAGCCAGGCACAGAGTCGTAGTAGCGGTTGACTGTCGCACTCATAAGTGCGCGTTGAGAGCCGTATTCATCCGTGTGACGCTCGTACAACCGCTTGCCCAGCTCTTTGGCGCGTAGTGGGCCGTCGTTGTCGAGAATCTGCGCTGCGTCGATCAGGGTCGCAACCGTATGTTCGTTGAGCGAGTGATTCCGTGCAAGCCAGTCCGCTAACGCGTCAGTCCAAGCTGGCTGATCGCTCGAAGCAGCAGATGGCGTGTTCTCTCCAAGGGTGGCTGCTTCTAAGTGGTCAACGCGTTCTGTGAGCGTTGCCAACTGGGTTTCCAACTCAGTCATGCGATCGGCGATCGTGATATCTTGATCGTCGGGGGTAGCGTTCGCGATGGCTGCAGGCGCCGGATCATCCCGGTGAGTGAGTAGGAATCGGATGTATTCGGATCGGCTACTAAACCCGTGATTGGTCGCTTCCGTCTCGAGTGTGGTGAGAAGATCATCGGGCAAGCGGAGCGTAATCGGTTCCATATCAACCGTGTACAGGGATAGTATGAATCAGTCTATGAACACTACGTAGCTGGATGTATTATAACCAAGTACTCAGGGGTTGGGAGAATGGGATCTCGTCAATATTAGTAGTTTTTGGATGTGGTTAAGGGGTCGAGATCAATATTAACCTCAATGTCTCTCAGTCGGGTGACAACCCGCTGAGTAACTTTACTTAGATCAACATCCGGGGGATTAATATCGTATTCGTCGACAACAAACTTCTGATACTCATCAATAGTATCTTGTATTCTGCTCGGAAGACTATTGATGTTTGAGAATTGGCTAAGCATAGAAATTGTCTGCGTTGCCATCGAACTGAGATAATTGATGAATTTTTTGGGATTGTGCAACGCAGACGGGAGTATCCCTCGGATTACATAGTGGACTTCACTGAGAATGAGTCGATGGAGGGTTTTAAGCAACCCACTTATTGACTCACTAAATCCACTATAGCGAAGCTTATACAGGAACTTGTTGTTTAGGTAGCGCGTTCCTCTCCAAGCCATCTGATAATTGATTGGTGTCGCAAATAGTGTCGCCTCTGCGACAAAGATACTGAGTGCATGGTAGAAGTCGCGGAACTTTTCCGTTGCAATATCGGATAGAGTCGGAGCCGTTGCATGTGCTTTGTCAAGCGTATGTGCAGTAATGAGCAGGTTATGACCAGCGATAATGAGTGCAACCCCCGAGTTTAGAGTCGATGTTTGCATTGCAGCGCGAGTAAGCTTGCCGTGTCCCAGATCAACGTGAAAACTGTCCTCAACAACCTCAGTAACTTTGCGAGTTCGTTGGTAATTGCGGTCAATATTAGAACAGAATGAACGGATGTCCTCAGGTTCCACTACATTCAGATCATCCTGTTCTTCAACTTGGTCGTAGATTGGTGAAAGCTGCTCCGCAAGATGAACTGCCTTTTCTTGGTGGTTGTCAGTCACATACACACGTAATCCAGTCTTAATCTTGGATTGTACATCGGTAATACGGGTTGGCTCTGGTCTCGAAGACATATTACTATGAACTAATATTATGGAAGGATTTAAATTTTTTAAACGGCAGGATCGATTCATAATGGGGACAGATCGATCGGGTGATAGACTTAAGCTTACTAACCTTCGCGAAAGCCGACGAAAGGTACTAGCGATACTTGGAGTTGCTGGCGCTGGCGGTACGGTACTTATTGCTGCTCAGAAGCGAAATCACGCTCGCGACCGAAAGCATCTTACTCGTACTGAAAACTTGTTTGCCGACGCGGCAGTGGAAGTTAATGATGCTCAGTTAAGCGATCCGAAAGTCGGACCCTCTCGTCTTAAAAGTATCAGCAATGCACTTGAGTCGGCTACAGAAACGCTAAATCGAGAGTTTTCCGATAATCCGCAGACTCAACGACGCGCGTCAGTAATCGCTGATGTAGAACAGTACTACAGGAAACTCAATGAGATCCTCAGAAGTTTAACACAGCTTCGCTATGACGTAGAGCAATCGGAAAGCAGCACACTCAGATCCCCTCAAGCAGATGAGGAGGACCCTACGAAAATCATTGACAGGTATGAATCTGAATTAGATATTCGAGCTCTTTCAGAGACGTATCCATCGTCTATAGAAGCAACCACGGGCGATAATCAACTATTGCCAGATCAAGAGTTTGTAACCAACTCGCTGCAGGATCGTTATGAGGTGCTCAAACAGCACCTATCAATGCAGCAGATATATCGAGAGACAAGTGCTATTATTGATCGAGGGATTCGCCGATTGGAAGAAGGACAGGTTACGAAAGCTAGATCAGAATTTGAGGAGGCTCTAACGCTGCTTGAAGAGATTCCTCAACCCAAGCACAACTATCGGCTATGGAGCGAGGGAATGTCGTTACGTGAGTACAGGCGGCTGTTTGACCGACGTCAAGAAGGGATACAGATTGCTCATTCTGCTAGTGAGTCAGCAGCCGATAACACCCGTCAACTTAACCAAGCAATTGATGAGTTCTTTGAAGCCAGAGAAGTTGCTATGGCTTGAGCACAGGATAATTCAGCCTAGCTATTGGAGAGATAAAACGCGTTGCGTGTCGTCTACGTGATCAATTCCATATCAGCCGTGTACAGGGATAGTATGAATCAGTCTATGAACACTACGTAGCTGGAC
>CAZVCA010000124.1:0-2658 GCA_964626045.1 uncultured Halobacteriales archaeon
CTGTAATTGTAGTTATTCATGGTAATCACCCCCTCGATTGTTGTTTGTATTCATAATCACTTATCTATATTCTAAAATAGAATAGTTGCCCCGTCAACTAACTCGATTTAAAAACTGGGTGTACTATCCTTGCCCCGAGGATCGAATTATTGACCGGTTAAAAAATAAAAAACGGCGAAACGCAGGTCCCGCCGTCCGTGTTTCCATTTAATCTACCTCCGAGTGGATATGTTTTTCTTTAATTCGCTATAACTATAACGACGAGATGTAGAGGAGGTCTGGAGTAAATGTGTGGATTTTGTGTTGGTTCTTAATTAAGTTTAATTAGTCAGAAAAAAGCACGTACTTAACGTCAACTTGAAAGTACCGAGCTTCCTCCCCGGAGGTGGGACCTCATTGAACTCAGATCGGACCGTAATCGAGACACAGGACCTGATCAAAAAATACGGTGATTTTACGGCAGTCAATGGCCTGAACCTGCAGATCAGGGAGGGTGAAATATTCGGGTTTCTGGGACCAAATGGAGCCGGGAAAACTACGTCAATCAGGATGATGGTCGGTTTATTGAATCCGACCAGTGGTGAGGTCAGGATTGAGGGCCTGAATAGTTCCAGCGTGGAAGAAAAGGTCGGGATCTGCCCCCAGGATCTGGTAATCTGGGAAGATCTTACCACTTACGAGAACATTTACTTTATGGGGAATATGCATGGGGTGCCCAAAAAAGAACTGAAGAAAAGAACCGATAAGCTACTGGACGACCTCCAGCTGACTGATAAAAGAGATAACCTCGCTTCGGAGCTATCCGGTGGAATGAAGCGACGCTTAAACCTCGGCATGAGTCTCGTTCACGACCCGGAAATAGTCGTACTTGACGAACCATCGGCCGGGTTGGACCCTCAGTCCAGATATTCAGTCTGGGAGTACATCAAAAAGCTGCGTCAGGGTGAAAACAGGTGCATAATACTTACGACTCACCTGATGGAAGAAGCGGACAGGGTCAGTGACCGCGTCGGGATAATCGACCGGGGAGAGCTCCTCGTCGTGGATACTCCGGAAAACCTGAAAAAAAGCGTCGGAGAAGGCGATTCCATCAAAATTGAACTCAACGATAAAAGAAAAAACGACCAGGCCGTTGAGGCGTTAAAAGCGAATGATGAAGTATTGCAGGCGAGCGAGGTAAATAACATGGTTCTCGTCCGGGCTCTGGACGCAGTTGGGAAGACGGATGTTTTCACGGAAGTACTTGAGGAGTCCGGGCTGACCGTTTCGGATATTTCGATTAGCCAGACCAATACCTTAGAGGACGTCTTTATCCATCTAACCGGCAGGGGGCTAAATTAATGAAATTCGTTTACATCGCGATAAAAGGGCTTAAGGAGATATTTCGGGACAGAAAAGGTCTGGCTTTTTTGGTGGCTTTTCCGGCTATCTTCATGCTCGTCTTTGGTCTGGCGTTCAGCGGGGGGCAGGGAGAAAATAAGCCGTATTCAATTGGGGTAATAAACCGGGACAAAGGTACCGTGATAACCGGTTCCGAAGGCAAAGAGCAGCGGCAGGATTTTGGAAATGAGCTCGTCACTGCGATAGAAAGCCTGACTTTTGAAGGCAGCGACGTCTCCATGTTCGAAATCAGGCAAGTAGACGCGGAAGAAGGAGATAAACTTTTAAAGGACAGAGATATCGCCGCAACCCTGACAATTCCAGCCAATTTTTCCGAATCGGTCGGCCAGCTAATCAACAGAACGGTCAGGCGGGAGGTTACGGGCCAGGTGGGGGAGATGATAATAACGGAATTCAACAAAATGACTTCCTCCGGAAAAGAGGATTTCAAACCGGAGGACTTCTCTCCGGAAAATTTCTCAGGGCAAAACCTGGATGATTTACCGGAAGACAGGACTTTGCCGGAAGTTAAAGAGAAGACGACTGAGGTAATCATCAAGGGGGACCCCGGATACGTCGCTTACAACAAGTCCCGGGGCATACTGGTTGGGGTGATCAGTCAGTTCAAAGAAAAAGTGGTCGAAAGAGCCCGGAAAGAGACTTCTAGTAAGTTCGGTGAGGGTTCCTCGTCATCGTCCCAGTTCCTTGCTGTAAAATCCGAAAGCATTTCGGGAACCCAGAGTCTGACGACATTTGACTACTACGCGCCGGGTATCTTTATCTTTGCCCTGTTGATGAGCGCAATCGGCGTTGCAAGTTCGCTGGCGACGGAGGTGGACAAAGGTACTCTGGAGCGGTTAAAACTCTCCAGGATGAGTTCCTTTGATCTTCTTCTGGGGACTTTGATTCCCTGGAGCATAAGTGCGATGTTTCAGGTATTAATTCTTTTTGGTGTGGCACTTTTAATTGGGTTTAACTGGGTCGGCGGCTTCGTTTCTCTGGGATATTCGATCCTGATTGCGGCGATCGCGGGCGTCGCTTCGGTGGCGCTTGGCCTGCTCATAGCCTCCTTCACCGAAAACGAAAGTCAGGCAAGCAACCTCGGAACGCTGATATCCGTTCCCTTGAGTTTCATAGTCGGCGCGTTCTTTCCGCTGCCGAAAGTCCCGCTCGGAAAGTTGTTTGGCCAGACCTTCGAGCTCTATGACGTCCTACCCTGGACGCACGCTGCGGAAGCTCTGCGGGTCCTTCTTATCTACGGAGGCGGAATCCGGGACG
>CAZVCA010000125.1:0-2540 GCA_964626045.1 uncultured Halobacteriales archaeon
CCGAAGCGGGCCCGGAAGGTGAGGCCGCCCTCGGCCACGGGCTTGCTGGGATCGTACAGGTTGGGGGTGCCGGGATGGCCCATTTCCGGCGGGCCCCAGCAGGGCCAGGGCAGGCCGTAGTATTCCCCGTCGCAGGGACCGCCCCGGGCGCGCAGGCTCGTGCTGTCGAAGTCGGCCCGGCGCTTGGCGTGGAGCTTGAGCCGCTCCGGGCTCTGCCCGGTGTAGCCGATGGTCCAGGTCCCGCGGTTGATCTCGCGCAGCACGTCCTCGATCAGGGGCTCTTCCCCTTCAACCCGGATGTTCTTGAACATCTGATCGGCAAAGCCGAACTTCCTGGCGAACTTGTACAGGATCACGTGGTCCGGCAGGGCCTCGAACATGGGCTCGATCACCTGCTCCCGCCACTGGATGGACCGATTGGAGGCGGTCACCGAGCCGTAGGTCTCCACCTGGGTGCAGGTGGGCAGCAGATAGGTGTCGTTCTCGCGGTCGCTCATGACCGCCATGTGCGTGGGGAAGGGGTCGGAGATGACCACCAGGTCCAGCTTCTCCAGGGCCTTTTTCATCTCCGGGCCGCGGGTCTGGCTGTTGCAGGCGTGGCCCTGGAAGAACACGGCCCGGATATTGTCCTTCTGGGACAGGTTCTTTGGATCCTCGAGCACCCCGTCGATCCAGCGCGAGACAGGGATGCCCGGAATATTCATGGGATAGGCCTGGCTGCCGTCCTGCACCGGATAGGCGCGGCTCAGATCGAAGCGGGACCTGAGCCACTCAAAGTCCACCCCCCAGACCCGGCACCAGTGCCGCCAGGCCCCTTCGGACAGGCCGTAGTACCCGGGCAGGGTGTGGCTGTTGGGGCCCACGTCCGTCGCGCCCTGGACGTTGTCGTGGCCGCGGAAGATGTTGGCCCCGCCGCCGGAGACGCCGATATTGCCCAGGGCCAGCTGGAGCACGCAGAAGGCCCGGGTGATGTTGTTCCCGATGTGGTGCTGGGTGCCTCCCATGCACCAGACCAGGGTCCCGGGCTTGTTCTCGGCCATGATCCGGGCCACGTTGTACATAGTGTCCCGGTCCACGCCGGTCACGTTCTGCACTACGTCCGGGGGCCAATTGCGCACCTCCTCCCGGATCCGATCCATGCCCCAGACGCGACGGCGGATGTACTCGCGGTCCTCCCAGCCGTTCTCCAGGATGTGCCACAAAAGGCCCCAGGTGAAGGCCACGTCCGTGCCCGGCCGCAGCCGCACGTAATGGTCCGCGTGGGCCGCGGTCCGGGTGAAGCGCGGATCCACCACGATCATTGTGGACCCGTTCTCCTTGGCCCGCATGATGTGCTGCATGGCCACGGGATGGGCCTCGGCCGCGTTGCTGCCGATGAAGAGCATGGCCTTGCTGTTGTGCATGTCGTTGTAGGAGTTGGTCATGGCCCCGTAGCCCCAGGTGTTGGCCACCCCGGCCACGGTTGTGGAATGGCAGATGCGGGCCTGGTGATCGATGTTGTTCGTGCCCCAGAAGGCGGCGAACTTGCGCTGCAGGTAGGAGCCCTCGTTGCTGGCCTTGGAGGATCCGCACCAGAAGATGGAATCCGGACCGGACTCCTCCCGGATCTTGAGGAAGCGATCCCCGATCTCCCGGACGGCCCTGTCCCAGGAGATGCGCTCCCATTTGCCGTTCACCAGCTTCATGGGATACTTCAGGCGCCGGTCCCCCATGCCCTTGTGCCGCAGGGAGGCGCCCTTGGTGCAGTGCGAGCCCAGGTTGATGGGGGAGTCGAAGTCCGGCTCCTGGCCGGTCCAGACCCCGTTCTGAACCTCCGCGATCACCCCGCAGCCCACGGAACAGTGGGTGCAGATGGTGCGGCGATACTGAGGCTCCACTCCCTGTCTGGGGATGTTCTGGGCCTCGGACGCGACGGCCCGCTGCATGACCGGAGCGGGCAGGATGCTCATCAGGGCGCCGCCGCCCAGCACCACTCCGGACCCCCGCAGGAAGGAGCGCCTGCCCATGTCGGAGCCGGCCTTTCGGTCCGGCGCGTTCACGCGTTTGAGTCCCTTCTTGGCAAGCGTATTCATCGCCCCATGCCTCCCGGAATTGTTCGTGGATCACCGCATGGCGGTTTCATAGTATTTGCGGATGTGCTCGGTATGCCGATACCGTGTCTTTGTTTTGCCCGCCCGTCCTTCCTCCGAATCGACAGCGGCCCTGCCCGCCCGCGGCGCCAGGAACAGGGCCCCCGCGCAGACAGCCGCCTTCTTGAAGAAGGAGCGCCTGCCGGTTGCTTGCGGCTGTTTGGCCATAGAAAGACTCCTTATGTTTCGTTCATCCGGTTCAAGCGTGTGTGTCTATTTTGGCTCTTCCGGTTTACGCTTACATGGTTCTGAAGAATGAGAACCGCCAAGGCGCGAAGGGCGCCAAGAAGAGAATATTTTGTCCTGCTGGGTTGGACAGCAGGACAAAAGGCTTCGCCATCCCCGCCTTAAAAATGGCATTTGTTAATGTTTCCTTGAAATGACGACGAATCGACTGAAATAAAAAGATTC
>CAZVCA010000126.1:0-2512 GCA_964626045.1 uncultured Halobacteriales archaeon
GCCACTACCAACCCACTTGTGCGACATGGTTAGGAGAGGTCGGCCCCAATATCCACGACTTGGACAAAACTCGACCCATCGTAAACGATAACCGAAGCGTTGCCGCCGTTACTTACTGGGTCGTAGTTGCCACCGTCCGAAACGTACAAGTCACCCGATTCAGGATTGCTTGGGGCTGAGTCAAGTGGGACAAGTCGCCGCCCATTAACACCCACGTTTTGGAGTTGATTCTTTACGGTACTCCCGGTCTCTTGGCGTGCGAAATACCCATCGGGGGTATCCGCAATGCCTTGTTCATCCGCCATATTCTACACCTTAGATCCCTGTCACGTGTGCCACTCCGAAATTCCCTTTACTATCCGTCTTGATTTCCGGCGCACCTGCCCACAGCACCTTGTAGAAGTTGGTCATGCCGCTACCGGAACTCCACTCAATAGTCTGCATATCTTCGGCAAGGGCAAGTTCAACAACGTCCGGGGCGGGGTTCACCATAACCATCTCCCCATCCGGCAGGACATAATCAGGCACCGACTGAATCGGGCCAAGCTCCATGTCAAACTCATCTTCAACCCGCTCACGAACGGTCATGTTACCATCACCGTCAGGATCAATGGCGTTGCGGTACTGCCGGTACTGAGTCTGACTAATGTACGTCAGGAACCCGTCACCAGCGGGGCTCTGGTTGTTTTCATCCATGAGCTTGTCAATAGTTGCCGTAAAGGTGTCACGGATGTTGGTTTCGGTGCCAAAGTCCGACCCAGAGACAGACGCACTAACGTCCGAATCGGTGTACCCATAGACCTGCCAACTGTCACCACGGGCGGTATCAACGGCAGGGTTCCATCCCTGGAACAGCATCTGCTCGGCCATTTCGGTGACGGCCCGAGAGACTTCAGCGGCGGTGTCCGTCCGAAGGTCGTTACCCATGTTCCGGGAAGTCTGAAGTTCACGCTCGGGAATGCGGAAGTCCTTATGCACAATCGGAATAGGCACGCCCTGGGTAGCGTACTCAATCCGGTCATTGTCCTGCTGGTCTTCCCCATCCATCGTAATGTCGGCCTCAGTAACCTCTGTGATAGTCTGCCAGAGGTCAACCTGAGTCGCAAGGGAAACATTACGGACAAGGCCCTGATCCTGAAGGTCCTGAAGACCAACAAGATTCCGCTTATACGTCTGGATAATCCGGTCACTCAGGGTTTCGTATTCGTCCCGCTCAAGCGTCGAAGCGTTGGACGCCATTGCATTGAGGGCATATTCTTTCCGCTCTTCCTGATCCATGTTGAAGAACCAGTTAGAGCCAGCGCCCCACGCCGCACCTGCAAAGTCCATGCCGTTGTTGGTAGTAAGTTCTGCGTCCGTCATCTTTAAAGCACCTCCACCCGAATCCGGGCGGGAGTAGTACCGGTCGAATTGTCTACGCCTTCAAGCGCCCGAACAATAGCCGCACCTTCGGCATCCCCGTTGCCGGTATCGAGGTTCCGAAGGTTGCCATTCTCCCCAGCACCGGCATAGACAACCAGCCGGTCGCCCTTGGAGATATTGGCATTCGCGCTCAGGTCGGCACCCGTGCCAGCGGCATTGTCACCGTCAAAGACAAAGCCGTAAAACTCTTCACCGCTCTGGAAGTTGCGGTATTCAAGGTAGTCACCATCAGCGTAGTCGTCGCTAATGGTCTTCCCAGTCTTTGCCATTTCGAGGGCGACTTTAACGCCCGTCTTTTCGGCACTGGTAGAGTACCGGGTCACAAGATCAACGTCATTTGCGGCAGACGTATCCGTGCCGGTTACTTCAACAAGCTGACCGGGAGTAATTGTACCATCCGCTTCGGCATTACTCCGCTGGTAACTGTTGTCCTCTCCCTCAAGCAGAATCGTGTGCGGGTCGGTTGCCACCATTACTTGTCACCTCCAAACATCGTGAAGCCCTCAATATCGGGACTATCCCCAGCGGGCTGTGCCCCAGCGCCACGGTTGGCACTAAAGTCAGCCTGTGCATCGGGAGTAGTCACATCCTTGTGGATATTCTCAACAATCGCCTTCGGGGTTTCCTCAAGGGTTTCCCGATCATAGTCATCGCTATTTGCAACGATTTCATCAATAAGGCTTTCCTGTTCGTTCTGTGCAAGTCGCTTTTCAACCTTCTCTTCAATCAGGTCTTCAAATTCGTTTTCCGTGATTTCCATATATTCAGTATCCTCCGGGTCTTCGTTTGTAGTCATCTCTGCCTCTTTGAGTGCGTTTACCGTATGCTCAAGGCAGGGTTCATCCCAATCTTCGAGACTGTCCTTTTCATACCCGTGATTGCTCACAAGGTAGTCAATGTATTCATCGGTCATACTGTCGTTTGTGGTAGGTTCCACGCCGGATTCCGCCGGTTCGTTTCGGGCCGGTTCTCCTTTCAAGTGTGAGGCAACTGCCTTAGCGAATCGTTTGATAGCGTTTTCGGACATATCGTGGCCCATATTCTCACTATCAAACTCTTCATCGAGAAGGTCTTCAGCCATGCTTTGTGC